>JAVEUP010000322.1:0-315 GCA_034005525.1 Thermoguttaceae bacterium
CGGGGTAGGTCGTGCCGGCCTCGGCGTCTTCGTAGGTCAACTGCTTCACGCCGTCCAAGAGTCGCGACATGCGCACGCCCAACTGCGGAGCCGTCTCCATCAGGTACACGTCTTCATAACCGGGCGTGTTGCGCAGGCGTTCCACCTGGCGCCAGATTTGCCGCCGGTGGTTCATCTCCAGCTGGCTCAATTCACTGACGTCCAGCGCATCGGCCCGCGGTCCGGTCATGTTGACCCAATTCACGCCTTCAATGGGCGTCAGTTTCCCGAGGCCGCGTACTTCCTTGGAGCCCTCAGGCGGTTTGGGCAGCGGGT
>JAVEUP010000322.1:325-5277 GCA_034005525.1 Thermoguttaceae bacterium
CGCCCCGACTTGCCCTCGAGCACCGCACCGCACACCTTCGAGCCGTCCATGACCGCGTCCACACCCCAGCAGTGCAGGAAGCACTCAATCCCGGCCTCGACGGCCATCTCGACCATCACGTACTTCAGCGCTTCGGCGTCGACCGTTGGCCGCATGCTTGGATAATCGACGACGCCTTTGTGGACCTTGCTCAACCGCCGCAGCATTTCCTCGCCGACGCCGCGCGTCATTTGCACACCGCTCTTGCCGAACATGCCGACCACCGGCAGCACGAGCCCTCCGGTCCACTGCCCTCCCAGGTGCCCATATCGTTCCACCAGGGCCGTCTTCGCACCCGTCCGCCCGGCAGCCACGGCGGCGGCCACGCCGGCCGGCCCGGCCCCGATCACCAGCACGTCGGTCTCGTACAGCAGGGGCAGTTCTCGCGCGGGTTGAATGACCTTGCCGTCGGCGATGCGTGCGGCGGCGTCGCGAGCCCGGATCGGATCGGCCTGGGCGTCACCGGGGAAGGCCGCAAGGCCCCCTGCGCCCGAAAGGGTAGAGATGCCGAGCGCTTTCAGCAGGTTGCGGCGCGAGATGCGTTGGTTCATGGAGCGTTCCTCCGGAGATAGTGTGGGGTAGGGAAGCAATACGATTGTCCTTGGCGCGACCGTGGCCGTCAAGCGGCGAGGGGACCACATGGTCATTCGAAAGGGATGGCAACCTCCGTCCGAAGACGCCGGCTCACCGGAAAGCCACTCGCGGCCCGTCCCGGGCCGGACTGCCCACCGTGCTCAGAACGGCTCGGTGATGACCCGTCCGTCTTGGCGGTTGAAGAGCTTCTGGTAGGTGAAGTTATTGGTTGGAAATCTGGCGTGGACGGGGCTGTTGCCGCAGTTGCCGCCAAACATGTTCTCAATGTTCTCGCTCAGCAGCCGCACAGACCCGTCGCAGAACACCACGTTCACGCCGCCCGGATGCTGGCTGGTCAGCGAGTGCCGGCGGCACTGGTCGACGCCCAGCTCGTAAATCAGGTTGCCGGAGCTGTCGCGTTCCAAGCGGGTGGCGATCGGCCATGTACAACGGAAATTGACCGAGGCGCTCGTGGCCGAGAACCCGGGCCAAATGGCGCCCGCCTGCTCGTACACGTCGCGTTCTCCGATGAGCAGGGTGTTGCTCGTGCCGTCGCGAATATCGTCAATGGTGCTCATGTTGTCCCGGTTGTTGTACGAAATGCCGGCCGACATCGCGTAGTTGCTCTTGCCATACTGGTGGCCGAACAACGTGCCGACCCGCGTGGCCTGGTCGGACGGGCATAGGTACGATGCGATGACCGTTTGCAGGCTGTTGGCCGCCGTGGGGGTGGGCATTTGCCGCCCGCCGGTAACGCCGATAGCGTCGTATAAGGGCTGCTGCTCGATGAAGGGCAGGATGAACGCGCCCCAGCCCCAACCTCTTTCGCGTCCGCCGACGGCCGTTACTCCGGGCGGGTTGATTGAAGAAGGCGGGAATGTATTCAGCGCCTGGTGGTAGGTGTGCATGGCCAACCCGATTTGCTTCAGGTTGTTCTTGCACTGCAGCGACCGGGCCGCCTCGCGCGCGGCCTGTACCGCCGGCAGCAGAAGGGCAATCAGGATGCCGATAATGGTAATCACGACCAGAAGCTCTACCAATGTAAAACCATTCTTGGTTCGCATGACATCTGCTCCCCGCAAATCATCATTGGGCGCGCCGGCGGCGGACCGCAAACCACGGCCGCGCCCGCTGCCCGTTCCCGGTCAATTATCAGGATAACACAAACTCACCAAGTTTGGCACCGCCGGCGCCTCGTCAGCATCGCCATGCCGCCGGCGAGCAACAGCAGCATGTTGCCCGGCTCGGGGACGGCGCGGAGCCAGACGTCGTCGATGCCCATCATCTGGTGGGGCGGCTGGATATCGGTCCAGCGTAGCCACAGTTCCTGCCCCGGGGCCCAGGTCATGTCCGTCGCCACCCCATACAATTCCGCGCGGTTAGCCGGGTCGTTGCCGTCGAGCCCCGTGTTGTCGCTCGAACTGCTGTGGTACCGGGGCGCGATGAACTTCAGGTCGCCAATCTCCGTCCAGCCGGAAGCCGCCCGCAAGTCGCCGTTTCCGGCATCGAACACCTGGTAGGAAAAAACGATCTCGCTGGGACCCGACGAGTTGACGGCTCGCCATTGCTCGCCCGTGTAGGCAAGCTGGAACCCGTCGAGGATCATGCCGCCGTCGTTGACCAGGCGGAGCCCGTAATGAACAGAGCCGCTGGCACTGCTGGTCTGGAACCCGAGGGCCCGATCGGGGTCGTCCGCCTGGCCCAGGCTCAACAGTTCGTTCTGCCTGGCGGCGGTGCCATTGAAAATCCTGTAGTCTTCCACGCCTGTGCCATTGTTCCGAACAAAGTACCAGCCGGGCAGCGTGGCGCCGTCATTCCACGGCTGTGTTGTATTATTCGGGCTGTTGCCAAGCGTATTGAAGTCTTGCTGGATCACATCTCCGGGCACCGTGACGGAGACGGCGTCGGCCAGGGAATCTCGTGGTACCAGAGCGCCCACGGCCACGGCGGCTAGGAGGGCGTAAGCCGGCAATCGGAAATTGACTCGCTGCATGTCTGAACCCTTTCATGTTAGTTCGATTGGCCTGCCTGCGGCGGCAAGGCAACCGGCCGAAAATGTGCTCAAATTGCTTTTCTATTGTGCCGTCGATCTCATCCTCCGCCGCCGGACGAGGACCGCCATGCCGCCGGCGAGCAACAGCAGCATACTGCCCGGCTCGGGGACGTAGCGCATCAGGCTGTGCTCGACCAGTGCGCGGTCCTGGGGTGAGAGAACGCTATGGTACAGTATGAGTTCGTGCATAATGCCGTTAAACGGGCGGGTTGCGCCGGTGTGGGCTCCCACCGTGAAATGGTTCGGCGTTGCCGCACCAATGTTCAGACTGGTGCTCGAGTAGATCGTTTCGCCGTTGAGGTACATGAAGACTTCGTCCTGGCTCCCCGGCTTCGTGGCATCAGACAGGTACGACAACACGAATGGCTCGCCGGCTATGATCGTCGCGTTTGAACTCTTCATCGCCCAGTTGTCGCCCGCGGTGTTCGGATGCAACAGAGCGAAAAGCGAGTTTTCGCCGCCGGCTCCTGCCCTGCTGCTATCCCCTACCCTCATCGTCCAGAGCCGTTGGGCGAGCGAGTTGGCATTGGTCGGCACGCCAACCCAGGAGGCCGCGGTGAGCACTGAAAGCGTTTCGCTCCACGGATTCCAGGGATTCCCGGCGTCGTGCAGCCGCTCGAGCGAGGTATTCAGGAACCTGATGGCCGGCAGGTCGGTCACCGGGTTGACGACCAGTTGTCCGCTGCTGACGATTTGCGGATAGGTGCCCGACGTGCGCGTAACATGCTGGCCGTTGCCGGTCTGATCGTACCACGTGGTCACAAACGCGGTGCCGGAACCCGCAAAGCTCAGCAGCGAGCCCGTGTCGAGTTGGCCGTTGACGAAGCCGATGTCTTGCGTGTCGGTGCCGACGCGAACCTGAATGGCCGGGCCGGTGTACGTGCTGGTCAACTGCCGCAGCGAGTAGGCCGCCTCGGCGCCGGGAACGACGTCGAGGATTCCCGCTCCGGCCGGTGCGGCGGCGGTCCCCAGAAGGCACGCAAGAGCGACGGTGCCAGTGAGATGTACGTTTCGCATAATAACAGCTCCTTCAGTTTGTGGAAAAGCGGTGGTTGTGTTTTCGCCGCGGGCGCCATAGCAGCGTCGCCAGCCCGCCGGCCAGCAGCAACAACACACTGCCCGGCTCGGGGATGTACAGGGCCATCATGCGGCCTTCCACTCCTGCCAGGTTGGCACTGGAAAGGCTGCTATGGTAGACGATCAACTCTTGCATGAGCCCGTCAAAGCGCCGATCGGTAAGCGTGTGACTGCCAACGGTGAAGTTGTTGACACCGGAAACACTAAGGTCGTTCGTAACTAAGCCGA
The DNA here is from genome assembly GCA_034005525.1 of Thermoguttaceae bacterium. Taxonomy (GTDB): domain Bacteria; phylum Planctomycetota; class Planctomycetia; order Pirellulales; family Thermoguttaceae; genus PWXP01. The sequence goes on from JAVEUP010000322.1 coordinate 4,296, forward strand.
TCTGCAAACCGTCAAGCCGAAGACGGACCCAGTCGTTCATGCCCTCGAGCGTGTTGTCGTAAAGGTACGACAACACGAAAGGCTGATTGGGGACTATCGGCGTGCCGGTGGTCAGAATGGTGTGGGTTGGCGTCGGGTTGCGGGCGTAGCTGACGGCAAAGTTGCTTGAATTACCGCCTGCCGCCGCTCGAGTCGAGTCGCCTGCCCGCATCGTCCACAACCGTTGTGCGACCGAGTTGTTGTTGGTAGGCGGGTTGATCCACGAAGCCGCCGTGAACACCGACATGGCACTGTTCGACAGGTTGCCTGCATAGTTTAGGGCGTCGTCTGTGAATCGGATCGCCGGCAAGCCGTTGACCGAGTCTGTCACGACGGCGCCATTCGCAACGATCTGCGGCTGAAGGTTGGCCGTGTTTTGGGCCACGTGGGCACTGCCCACCTGGTCGTACCATCGAATGACGAAGCCGTCGTTGCCCGCGCCGACCGCGCTGAGCAATGCTGCCGTATCGAGTCGGCCGTTGGCATCGAAACCGATATTGGCGGTTCCGCCGCCACTGCTGCGCACTTCAATCGCATAGCCGGCGTAGCCGTCGTGCAGTTGCCGGAGCGAATAGGCCGCTTCAGCGCCGGGTACTACTTCGAGAATCCCTGCTCCTGCCGGCGCGGCAAGTGACAGAAGAAAAACGCCACCAAGGGCGAAACCGATGCTAAAATGTGCAATTCGCATGATTTGGACTCCTTACGCTTCGCAACAGAACAACCCCGCTGTTTTCGCAGGGCAATGCCTCGACCAGGATCGCCATGTGATCAGTGCGCGACCGTGACCCCGATAATAAACATTCTCCCAAGCGATCCTGCTATTGTCAAGAAGAGCATGACAAACAGGAGCCGGTTGCGCTGTCAGGAACGCCTTTTCGCATAAGGACTTACGACACGCCCCAAAATCTCTTCCCCGCAAGAGCGTGCGTTTTCGCCGGGTTTG
>JAVEUP010000323.1:0-5264 GCA_034005525.1 Thermoguttaceae bacterium
GGCCTGACGGCTTGACGGCCTGATGGCCTGGTGGTGTGTGGTGCGCGTGATGCTTGTGATGTGCGTGATATGCGATGATTTCGCGGCCGATTGGCCTGCGTCGACTGATTGGCCTGTATTGACTACGGTGGGTTGACGATGTTGGGCAGTGGCACATGGCGGCCCCGAGGGGTCAATGTCACATTGAGTCGGGTTTGGGTTGGTGGTGCGTTGCTATCACGTTGAGTGAGACGATACACATGGTATCTGCAACCACATGTAAGTATTCATGGCGCTCAACACTGGCAGGGTATAGCGCCGACGGAAGCGCCATGCCAAGCATGCGCGTGAGAAAACTCACATTGACATTGTTCGCTTCGTCTGCTGTGTGATGGTCATGGTTTGGCGGTTGTCCGGTGACTGTTCGGCGGCGGTTGGTGGTTCGGTGGTTGTCGGGCGACTGTTGGGCAGCGGTCCAGTGGTTGTCGATCGTTCGTCGGGCGCGTGGCGGGTGTTTGTCCGGTTCGAATCCTCGTTATTCCGCCACAAGTCGTAGGTTCGCTGCCAAGGATCGCCGGTTGCTTGCCAGAAATCGTCGGTTGGAGGACAAGTGTCGTTGATTCCTTGCCATGGAGCGTCGATTGACTGCCATAGGTCGCCGGTTCGTCGCCATAAGTCGCAGGTTCGCTGTCACAAGTCGTCGATTGGCATAGGCAGTTTGGGTGATACGGAATTCGATCGGCCATTTTCCGCCAGTATTTTTTGCTATCACCCGACTTGCCTGACGAATTCTGACATAACGGAGTTCGGTGGGGTTCCAGGGCGCAACGAGTGAGCGGAACAGGTGACGAGTGTGGAGCGGAGTGAAACGTGGCGAGGGAAGAGGAAGCACGGTCAAGAGGGGAGAGGGGGAGGGGGTGGAGCGCGGTGAAGAAGGGGAATGGAGAACGTGGTGATGCAGGGTGGCGCACTGTGGAGAGGGGGAGTGGATGAGGCGCGGTGAAGAGTGGAGTGAAGCGCAGTGACGAGGACGCGAATCGAGAGAAGGTGAAACGAGGGGGATGTGGTGCGTGGGAATGCGATCCAACGATGCGGGGTGCAATTCACTTCAGGGACTATAGGCAAAAAAGTGTGTCTGTTTTTGGCTTTGGGGCGTTGTGGCTGTAGGGCTGAGGGGTGATTGTGTTCGAGGGTGTGTGAATAACAAAAACACCTTGGAACCGAAATTCCAAGGTGTTGCAAGTGCCCCCGCGGGGATTCGAACCCCGGACACGCTGATTAAGGGTTCGGGATTGGGATATCGCGCGGTGTCGCTCGGCCTGTTCTCGATTGTAGTGCATGTGCGTTCGAGGCATGGTCTGGGCGGCTGACGGCGGTGGCCTCCCGAAGAACGCTGTCCCCGTTTCCTTCTTATGGTTGTTTCATGCCGGCATATGGCTGTGGCCGGCATTTTTCATAATGAAAGAAGGGAATCATGACGTTCTACGCTCGTCATCGTCAGCCGCCGCAGTCGTGGGTCGGATACGTGGACGGATGGGTCATGGACATGCAGGCCCGGGGGCTGTCCGAGCACACCATCGAGGCCAACTGGTACCGGCTCACCTGCTTCGCCAGGACGCAGACCCGCGGCCCGGACGAGGTCGAGCCGTCCGACGTGCAGGCCTGGCTGACCGGGGAGCGGATCGAGGCGAGCACCAAGGCCGGGCGGCGCGCCTCGGTCAACGAGTTCTACAAATGGGGCCTGCGGATGAAACGACTGAAAGCGAATCCGGTCGACGCGCTGCCCCCGGTCAAGCGGCCCCGCAAGCCGGCCCGCCAGCCCGCGCCCGAGCAGGCCGTGGCCAAGGGCCTGGAATCGGACGACGCGGACGCCCGGCTCATGGTCCAGCTCGACGCCGAGGCCGGGCTGCGCCGCGAGGAGATATGCCGGGTCAAGGGATCCGACATCGTCGCGTACCCGCAGTCCGGGGACGAGGAGATCAGCGGCCTGGTCGTACACGGCAAGGGCGGCAAGACGCGGCTCGTGCCGATCTGCGCGCAGCTGGCCGACGACATACGCGACGCGGCGGGCGACGGCTGGCTGTTCCCCGGCCGATACTCGGGCCACTGCTGCGTCGACCACGTGTACCGCGTCGTCAGGCGCGCCACCGGATACCCCACCCACTCGCTGCGCCGGCGCTACGGCAGGATCGCCTACGAGGCGTCCGGCTACGACCTGCGCGCCGTGCAGGAGCTACTCGGCCACGAGAGCCCCGCGACCACGCAGAGCTACATCTTCGTCCCGCAGTCCAGCCTCGGGACGATAGCGCTCAAGGTCAAGGACAGGCGGCCCGTCTGAGGCAGAGGCATCATAAATGGGGGGTGACCGCCCCGGCCTTGCGGCCGGGGCGGCTGAGAGCGCCGCTAGCTGCGGCCTCCGATATAGGTCATCGCCCAGCCGGCTATCGCCAGCGTGACGGCGTTGGCCGTGACTGTGTCAGCCTTGGCCGCGACGACGACGGCAAGCGCCGCCAGTATCCATAGCGTCGGGCCGCTGCGCGGCCCCTCATCCAACTTGCGCATGACTGCGCCTTTCCCTGAAGGCCGCGCCGCGAAGCGCGGCCGCGTCGCCCGGCTGATGCCGGACGGCCGATCGCTCCTCGCGAAAGGAGTTCTCGACATGTGCCACACTAGCGGCTATAGTGGAAGTCGCTGGATGAAAGGCACCGCGACCGACCCCGTATCGAGGCGGCGAGCTAAGACTTTTGGGATCGGGCCTGATTCCGGCGGGGTGGCTCCAACTCCATCCCCATTGAAGTGCGCGAGACCTCCGAGCCCAACGGTTCGGAGGTCTTCCCATGTCCGAGTTGTAGGTCTCGGCAATGAGAGGGGCGCAAGGCCTACCAGTATCCGATAACCTGCTGCTCAACCTCATCGATCACAGCCTGCGGAATATCAGCCACGGGAATCCGATACGCCGTATTCAGCGTCGGGTTAAAAATGCCAAGATACTTGATCGGCTGAAACTCAGGATGCACGGAATGCAAGCCCATTCGCCAATACACCAGCAATTGCAGCGTATGCTGGCTCGTCGGCCTGCGCTTCGACACCTTGAAATCCCAAAGCGTGTCCTCGGTGAGAAAATCACCGTCGCCAGCCACTATCACATCCGTGTAGCCGCCTTCGAAGGTGAATCCGTCCACTGTCTTCGGGCCGTACTGCTCCAGGAAGGCGAGAGCGCGGCCCACCATCGTCCGGACATTGCCGATTGTCGCGTCATCCGGCCAGATATCCTCGACAGGCTTATAGCCTCTGGGGCCTGCCCTGAAGCACACGTCATAGCCTGCCAGCCTGATTGCGTTCCTCACCGAGACGTCATCAAGGCCCCTCACTTCGGACAGAAGCGAAGACGCATAGCCTGCTTCGCCTACTATCCATGCGCCACGCAGAGATATGTCGAAGGACTCCTCGGCGCTGGAACCGGAGAGGAGCCGTGTCAGGTAGTCCACGGCGATGCCAATCAAGATCGCCGATACGTCCCCATCGGGGCTCAGCGTTTCATCCCCGTCGCCCAGCACGGTCGCAGCGAGTGTGCGAGAAGGGATATACCCGCCGTATGGCTGCTTGATGCTTTTGACCCTGCGCATCACCGGGCATCCGACAACTTTGGGCGACAGAAGGCTTATGTGTCTGTTGGCCCTCTCAAGCTGGGCCCTTTCCCTTCGCTCCCTTTCCTCGCGGTATCGCTTGGCCTGCACGCGCTCGACCCGCTTCTGACGGCTATGCTCCCGGCGCCGGATCTTTACTGCCATGCTGGTCATCTCTTACCTCCTAGTCGCATAGTGCCGGAAGCCCTCACAGGCATCTGGCTCCCCTCGCATCCGTCCAAGTTCAAAAACGGGGTACAGAGTCTCCTTGCGGGGCTATCTTACCTCTGTCCGGGGCTTCCGTGTTGAAGCGGGAGGAACGATCGGCCGCGGCGGAGCAGACGAAGGGCATGCCGCCCTTGCACAGGCAGACAAGAAAATGATTAATTACCTACGCAAGTACTTGTGAAAATAATTTCCTAACTATATAATTAAACATGAAATCGCAAAGACAATCGAAAGGAAGGCGACGATGCTCGTAGCGATAGCCAACTCGAAGGGCGGGGTCACGAAGACGACCACCGCCATCTATCTCGCCAAGGCCGCGGTCACGCGGGGCGACCGGGCGCTGGTGCTCGACGCCGATGTGCAGGACAGCGCCAGCGTGTGGGCCGACTCGGCCGAGGAGGAGGGCGACCCGCTGCCCTTCGAGGTCGTGGCCGCGAAGCTGTCCACCCTCGCCAAGGCCGTGAAGCAGGACCGCGAGGACCCGGACACGTGGCGGTTCATCGACTGCCCGCCCAACGGGATCATGCTCGACAAGGCCATCGAGGCCGCCGGCTACGTCATCATCCCCACCAGCGAATCCCCGCTCGACATGCGCCAGACCTGGCAGACCTACTACGCGGCCAGCGACCAGAAGCCCGCCGCCGTGCTCGTCACCCGGGCCGAGACCAACACCACCATGCACCGGGACACGCTCGACGCCCTCGACTCGCAGCAGGCCCGCCGCTTCGAGACCGTGATCCGCAAGCGCGCCGACATCGTCAAGACCAACGGCCACAACCCCAGGAAGCTCTACGAGTACGCCGAGGCATATGCTGAGCTGCGGAAGGAGACCGCCCGATGAAAGGAAAGACGAGCAGCATGATGCAGCCCCCCAGCCGCAAGCCATCCAGCGTCAACGAAATATTCCGAGACGACAGCAAGGAGAAAAAGGAAGAGGAGAAGCGCGTTACCGTCGGCTTCGGCGTCACGCTGAGCACCAGGAAGAAGCTCAAGCAGTACGCCCTCGACCACGACACGAAGATGAAGGACATCGCCGAGGATGCGCTCCTTGAATACATGGAGAACCACCAGTAGCAGCGGCGGCGACGGACGGGAAGGGCGGCGTCAATAGAACTCCCGCCCGGCCGGCTTCCGGAGACGAGGATGTGACATAAATTCGAGCCAGAAAACAAGAAAACAATTACACAAGAAGTTGAGAAAACAATAAAATGCGTATATAATAAAGTATGTAAGCAAGAACGCAGTTGATTGATTTTCCAATCGGAATGGGGCGGGGCATGGCATTCAAATCCGGAGACTTCGAATACGTGGCCGGCAACCTTGCGGCGGCGCCCCGCCTGGGCAGGTTCCCAGCCGGGGACGGCACCTACAGCGAGGTGGTGTGGATGACACTGGCGGTCAACCACGGCGACGGGACGACCGAGTACGTCG
>JAVEUP010000137.1:0-22381 GCA_034005525.1 Thermoguttaceae bacterium
CATCACGTCCGCCCACTCGAAACTCGGGTTCCAGCGGTTCACTTGGCTGTTGGTGAAGGCATCGACCCCGTTGCTTTCACCAAGCCACCAGTCGCCGTTACCGGCGTTACGGCCCATGAGGTCGTAGATGGGAGGAGCGGTTGCCGGGTCCAAGACCCACGGTTCCTCTCCATATTCTTCTGTAGTCGCCGCGAAGAAGAGTTTGCCCAGGGCAGCGGTCAACTTAAAGGGCTGGGACGAGTTCGGCCAACCCGCATCCTCGCCGGGCCAGATATCGGCCACGAGCACTGTGCCATCCGGCGTGCCGTCGGACTTCCATAGTTCCCAGCCATGGACGCCATCATTCGCTGGAAAGTACCACGCGCCGTCCAGGAAGGGTGCAGCCGGCGTCCACCATGCGGGACCGGTAACACCGTCGTTCCCACCAGGGTAGATGTCCTTGACCATATAGGTGCCTATGGCCGTGCCATTCGTGACCCAGGGTTCCAGCCCGTGGGTGCCATCATCGGCGACGAATCCCAACAACCCCTCCGCACCGGGCGACAGATTCATTACAAAATCATTCCCGTCGGGGTTGAGGTTCGCGACGCGTCCGGTAGTGTTGTCAAGAATATTGTGCACGAACAGGTCTCGGCTGCGCACACCGAGACCGTCATCGACCTCCACGACCCCGAACAACATGGCGGTTTCCTCGAACCAGGTCAACTCGGGATTGTCAAATACGCCGGGTGCCGAGGAGCCGAGACCGAAATCGTGGACCAGGACCGTGTTTCCCGGGGTCCCGTCGCTTTTCCACAATTGGACCTTGTTATTCGCGTACGCAAAAGGATCGTAAGGGGCGCCAATGATATAAACGCCGAAGAAGAACACGTCGCCGGCGAAGGTAAGGCCCGTGGGATATGAACCAAGGGTTGGTAAGGTCTGAATGTCCTTGACCATCACGGTTCCGCCCGGCGTGCCGTCGCTCACCCACAACTCGACGCCGTTGGTGCCATCGTCCGCCGCGAAGTACAGCTTGTCGTAAAAGGCGATCATGTCGTAGGGATCGGAGCCATCCGTGCCCGGGTTGATGTCCTTTACCAAGGAAGTTCCCCCCAGGGTCAGGTCGCTCACCCAAAGCTCGTAACCCGTGTCGGTGGTCGAGACGGCGCCGAACAAACGGTCGCCCACGGCGCAGTAGGTGGTCTGATCCCAAATGTCGATTTCCGAACCCAGGCCGAAATCATGCACACGGGACGTACCGAGCCCCGTGCCGTCGCTCTTCCATAACTGGACGTGATCGAAGTCCGTCACGATGAAGGCCAATGTTCCATTGACATCGACAAGACCGCCAATCGCGGCGTTGTCGGGGTTGAGACCGGGATCCGTAACTGTCGCAACCTTAACCGTACCTTCCGGCGTACCGTCCGTCTTCCAGAGATCGGCGTTGCCCCAACTGGAAAAGAAGACGGTGTCGCCCACCTGCGTGAACTCCCCCAGCTCCGTCCAATCCGCGCCGGGCGTCAAATCGCCGAGCATTTGCGGCATGACGCTCAGCAGGCGCCGGTCTTCGAGCGGCTCGCAAACAAGCCGTCGGTGATAGCCGGGGTTGCGGTTGATTTGTTCCTTGCGATTTTGCCGACGCGGTAATCCAACTCCCGAAAGTGTAGCGAACATGGAAACCTCCTCACAAAGAGCGGTGCAAACCTCGTTCATTTCTCACGGTGAGCGAGCCCCGTGTCTCACGGTCAGCGTACTCGACAGATGCGCCGGCGACGATGAGCAACGCCATCCATCGTAGACACTCGCAAGACCGTGTCAATTGGCAGCGACAGGCGAAATGGGTGTTTTTCTCGTTGAACTGCATCCAACGGGGGGAGGAAGTGCCATCCAAATACCCTCTTCAGATGGAGCTATTATGCCATGCGTTTTGCGGCTTAACGAAATCTCGGGAGTGCGCCGTGCAAACGCAGCCCTATGGCTGCATTGCTCCGGGCAAACGTCAACGGCAGCCTGACGTACCGGAATAATCGTTACGTCTGGGCCTTGGCGAAGGAGACCGCTACGCACGGAGAGTCGAGCCGATTCAGGCGAGAACTCCTGCGGCATTCTGCAACCTATCCTTCGATGGGTCACAACACCGTGTGGTGTCTCGATTGCTCGGGGCCGATTCCACAGCGCCGCTCCGCGCATTGCGGCTGAATGGCGACGCAAGTGCAGCTACGCGACCGGCCAAGGCGGTTTGACGGAACGCTGTTATGGAACAAAGCAACAATCCGCAGCAAGCCAATGACGAAATTCTCCGGCTGCGCGCCGAACTCGAGGCCGCGCACCGGCTGGCCGAACGGTTGCGCGAGGAGGTGCAGGCGGCGGAGCAGGCGAAGAACGAATTCCTGGCGAATATCAGCCACGAAATCCGTACGCCCATGAACGCCATTCTCGGCTTCGGCCGCATGTTGTTGAAGGAATCGCTCGAACCGGCACAGATCGAGAAGCTCGAGTATATCAACGGCGCGGCCGAGTCGCTCCTGGAACTGATGAGCAACGTCTTGAACTACTCGCGGCTTGCCGCGGGTGAACTGACGCTTGTTCAAGCCCCGTTCGAACTGGACGCGGTCGTGCGCGACATGGTCGCCACCGTACGCGATCCGGCACGGCATAAGGGCTTGGCCGTCGACTACCTCGTTGAAAACGCCGTGCCAGGCCGGCTGGTGGGCGACGCCAGGCGGCTGTCGCAGGTCATGGGCAACCTGTTGAGCAATGCCGTGAAGTTCACCGAGCGAGGCGAGATCCAGGTGCGAGTCTCGCTCGACGAACGGGACGACGAGGCAGCCGTCATCCGCCTGGTCGTGACCGACACGGGCGTCGGCATCGCGCCGGACCGGCAGCAGGTCATCTTCAATGCCTTCGCACAGGCCGACGGCTCGTCGACGCGCCGATTCGGAGGGCTGGGGCTCGGACTGTCCATCTGCAAGCAATTGGTCGATCTGATGGGCGGGCAAATCGGTTTCCGAAGCCAGCCGGGAGGCGGCAGCAGTTTCTGGGTAACCGTTCCCTTGCAGGCATACTCAGGCCCGGAGGGGGCACCCGCGGCCAAGGAATGCCAATGCGCCGCGCGCAGCGGCCGTTTCGGGCAGACGAAGACCGAGCTGTTGCCCGACCTCCAAGCCGGCGCCCGGTCGCATCCGCGCGTCCTGGTGGCCGACGACGACTACCTGACTCGAACCCTTGTCGAGATGCTGCTGGGCCGTGCCGGCTGCCTGATCGATACGGCCGCCAACGGGCGCGAGGCGCTGGAAATGGCCGGCCGGGCCCGATACGATCTGATCCTGATGGACCTCCAGATGCCGGAGTTGGACGGGCTGGCGGCCATCCGGCGGCTTCGCAGCGACTCGGCCGGGCCGAATCAGGCGGTGCCCATCGTCGCATTCACCGCACACACCATGCCGGACGGCCGCGAGAAATGCCTGGCAGCCGGGGCCGACGAATACCTGACCAAGCCGTTTACTCCCGACCTACTGCTCGGTTTGGTCAGCCGCTTCCTGCCCGGTTGCCTGGAAACAGAACACAGACCGGCAGAGTGCCGCGGGACGGGACCGCGGCCCGACCCGCCGCACTTGCTGCAAGAGTACTTCCAGGCGATCAGCCGTGCTCTGGACGACCGCGATTTCGACCGGCTCGACGTGTCGGCAGGCAAGCTGAAGACCGCTTCGCTAGGGGCAGGCGCCGCATCCGTGGCCGACCATGCCATGCGAGTACAGTTCGCCGCACGCAGCAGTGACATCGAAGGAGCCACCCATGCCGTCGAGCGGCTGCACGACCTGCTCGACGGCGGCGCCCTTGCGGACGAAAAGGGAACAGTCCCATGTCCGCAGCCGCCAGAACCGGTTGCCGTGCATGGATGACGATGACCATGACGGCGCGGCAATTGCTGCGGTCCTCCCTTGAGAATCCTTGAAGAACCCGAGTTACCGGAGAACGATCGTGAAGTTCCTGATTGTTGACGACGATCCTGTCTGCCGCAAGCTGCTGAAGACGATCCTCTCGCCCTACGCCGACTGCGACCTGGCATTCGACGGCAACGAGGCCGTCGACGCGGTCCGCCTGTCGCTCGAAGACGGGCAGCAGCCGTACGATCTCATCTGCCTCGACATCATGATGCCCGGCATCGACGGCTACGAGGCGCTCGAGGCGATCCGCCAGCTTGAGGCACAGCACGGCAACGGCGGTTTGGACGGCGTGAAGATCATTATGACCACGGCCCTGGTGGACCCGAAGCATTGCATTCAGGCATTCCGGCAAGGCTGCGAAAGCTACGTCACCAAGCCGATCCAGCCGGAAGAACTGCTCGAACAGGTCCGCTCGCTCCTGGGTGGTGAACTTCAGAAGCGGCTTCCGCAAACGCCCAAGACAGCCCGCACACCGGCCGCCCCGCAACCAGTTCAGCCGACGGACTCCGCCGACGGGAAGACGCCCCGGTACTTGATTGTCGACGACGACGGCGTGTGCCGGGCGCTGCTGAAGGCGATTCTCGCGAGCCGCGGGCATTGCGTGTTCGCCTACGATGGGCAGGAGGCGATCGACGCCGTCCGGTTGGCCCTGGAGGACGATCGGCCGTTCGACCTGATCTGTCTGGATATCATGATGCCCGGCGTGAATGGACATGAAGCGCTCAAGGGGATACGCCGCCTGGAGCAGGAACACGGCATTGGCGGTTCCGACGGGGTGAAAGTCATCATGACCACGGCCCTGCGCGACGCAAAGCACTGCATCCAGTCGTTCCGCGAAGGCTGCGAATGTTACGTCACCAAGCCTATCGACGAAACCGAACTGCTTGCTAAAATGCAGGACCTTGGGTTGCTCGTTCCGGCGGAAGGCGCCGGTCTGGACTGCCCCTCAACGGTTTAAGTCGTGTCCGTATGCCCGCTGCTTCCTGGTTGATCGTCGTCTGGTTGTCGGTTGTCGGGGCGGCGATCGGGAGTTTCCTCAACGTGGTCGTGTGGCGGTTGCCGCGCGGGGGGAACCTGATCGAGCCGCCTTCCCACTGCCCGAAGTGCCGCCGGCCGATCCGCTGGTATGACAATATACCCATCGTCAGTTGGTTCCTGCTGCGCGGCCGGTGCCGCGAATGCCGCACGCCCATCTCGGTCCGATATCCCCTGATTGAGACGGTGTGCTTTGCGTCCTTTCTTATCCTGGCCATCCTGGAGTGCGGGCTGCTGGGAATCAACCTGCCGGCCCACCGCCACGTGGTCGCGGGTGATGTTGTGCTGGTATCCGGCTGGTCGGGCCGGGAACTCTACGGCCTCTTTCTCTTTCATCAATCGCTCTGGTGCACGCTCCTGGCGGCCGGGCTGATCGAGTACGACGGGCACCGCGTCGGATGGCGCGTGGTCGCGCCGGCGCTTGGCCTGGCGACCATAGCCGGAAGCGCGATGCCCCGGTTGTATCCCGTGCCGGTTTGGAGCGGTGTTGAGGGCTGGTACGCAGGCATTGCCACCAGTGCGGCCGGCCTGGCCGCCGGTGCCGCGATCGGGTGGCTTCTGAGCCGGTGGGAACCTGCTGCGCGACGCAACGGCGTGTGGTTCGGGCTGACATGCATCGGCGGGATACTGGGTTGGCAGTCCGTAGTCGGGCTGGCTGCGATTACCGTGCTTTGGCAGCTCTTTGCCACAGTCATGGGCCCCCGCATCGCCCCGATCCGACGCGTGCCCACCTCGCTCGCGCTCGTGCTGTTGACTTTTGCATGGCTGGTGGCCTGGGCGCCGCTGGTCCATTGGATACCATGGCTGGGTTGACGACTTCTGTGAAAGCAACCACAAGGGAGAGTTTTGACCGTGACCGATGAACACGAACGAGAACAGATGGTGGAGCACCTGCTGCACTCGCCCAGCTACCGGGTGGCGTACAAGGACGTCGATTTCCTGAGCGGGCCCGAGTTGCGGGCGACACGCATGGAGCTGGAGCTACTGAAAACGGAACTCACGCTTCGCCAGCACCATGTCCGCTCCACGGTAGTCGTCTTTGGCAGTACCCAAATCGTGGAGCCGGCCGCCGCCCGAAAACGGCTCGAACTGGCCGAGCAGCAGTTGGCCGACACTCCCGACGACCCGCGGCGCCAAAGGGCGGTCGCCCGCGCCCAGCGGATCCTCGCAAAGAGTCATTATTACCAAACAGCGCGGCGCTTCGCCGAATTGGTTTCCAGGTCGTGCCAGCAGGATGAGCTGTGCGATTACGTGGTCATCACCGGTGGCGGGCCGGGCATTATGGAAGCGGCCAATCGCGGTGCCCACGACTGCGGGGCCAAATCCATCGGGCTGAATATCCGTCTCCCGCGTGAGCAGGTACCCAATCCGTACATCTCGCCGGAATTGTGCTTCCAGTTCCACTATTTTGCACTGAGGAAGTTCCACTTCATTTTGCGGGCAAAGGCGCTGGTGGTCTTCCCTGGCGGATTCGGGACGCTCGACGAGCTGTTCGACGCCCTGACCCTCCGGCAAACCGGCCGCATGCAGGAGATCCCCATCGTCATGTTTGGCCGGGAGTATTGGCAGCGCGTACTCGACCTGAACTACTTGGCCGACGAGGGCACCATTGCCGATGCCGACCACGACCTGTTCCGCTACGCCGAGACGGCTGAAGAGGCGTGGAACATGATCCAGGGCTTCCACCGCCGCCACGAGCGATGATGCCCGGCTTGCGGTCGGTTGCCTTGCCGCGGCGGTTCTCGACGCATACCATTATTAGTCGAAGTCCTTCCCTGGCATTCATCGAACCCCCCCACGGAGAGTCGAGCATGGCACACAAGCAGCCCTTTGCGTTCCTCGTTGTCATTACCTTGTTGCTTGCCGCTACGCATGCGCCCGCGCCCGCGGCCGAGGCGGAAGCTGAGCCGGCGCCACCGGTGGATAGATACGTTGTTCCCGACGGCGGTCCCGAAGAACTGCTCGAGTTCATTCAGGGAGTGCTGCAAACGCCGCCGCCCAATGAGGAGTCGCGCGAGAAGGCCCTGGCGGCCCTGAACGAGGCTTCCGACCGCGTGCTCGCGTCGAAGGCAACGGATGAACAGTTGGAAACCGTCGTGGAGTTGAAGCTGAACCTTCTGCGCGGGCAGCCGGACGAACTGAAGGCCCTGGCCGAGAAGCTCAAGGCCGCCGGCCGCGATCGGTTTGTCCGGCAGGTGCGGGGAACTTTATTGGCCACCGAACTGCAAGCCGCGATGCGCGGGCCGCGCGACGAAGCCATTCCGGCGGTCGGGAAGGCGATCGGGCAGATTGTCGAGTTCCTCGATGAGGGTCCCTTTGAACCGTCCGACGTGCAGCTTGGCATGATGGCCGGCCAGGTGGCCGAGATGACGGGCAACGATGAACTGGCGGTGGGCGTGTACCGGCGACTCGAAAAGTCGGCGGCGGAGAGCGACGATCCACGGCTGAAGTCGCTTGCCAAGTCGCTCGAAGGCGTGATCCGCCGGCTTACGCTTGTCGGCAAGCCGATGGAGATCAAGGGCACAACCCTGGCCGGCGAGCCGTTCGACTGGTCGCAATACGCCGGTAAGACGGTGCTGGTCGATTTCTGGGCCACCTGGTGCGGCCCGTGCGTTCGCGAGGTGCCTGCGCTGAAGCGACTTCACGCGGCGTATTATGAAAAAGGGTTTGACATTGTCGGCATCAGCCTCGACCAGGATCGAAATGCGCTGGAAACGTTTGTGAAAGAACGCGAACTCCCCTGGACCATCCTTTATGAGGACGAGGGCCGCAACCCCGTGGCCGACTACTACGGCGTCATGGGCATCCCGCTGATGATCCTCGTGGGCGCCGACGGAAAGGTCGTATCGATTCAGGCCCGCGGGCACGCGCTCGCGGAACTGCTCGAAGCGCGTTTCGGCCCGGTGCCGGAGCAGGAAGAACCCTAGACTATTCATCTACATAGGGTGACGATGTAGGGTGGTGACAAGCAAGCCAAGCCCTTGGTGGGCCTTCGGTCGCTTGGCCGGACCTGTTTCCAGCGCACGGCCTGCCGACCATCCCGGGCGTGGCTTGCGCAGGCCCGCCAAGGACTCACGCGAGCTTGTCCCACCCAAGTGAATGATCCTGGAAAGTTTTGCGCATCCATCAACTTGACAACCATCTGCACCCGGTATAGACTGCCGGGGTGTTCGATGTCTGTCCATGCTCGAACCTTCAACAAAGGGTTTCAGAGCAGTATAGCCCGCCGGAGGAATACCATGATACGTTCTGCGCTGGGATGCCTCGCCATCTCTTTCGCGTCGGCCCTGGTGTGGGCCGGCGAAACGTGGCCCGAGTTCCGCGGGCCCACGGGCGACGGCCACGCGGCTTGCCGCGGGTTGCCGGTTACGTGGAGCGAGACCGAGAACGTGGCATGGAAGACGGCGATCCCGGGGCACGGCTGGTCTTCGCCGGTGATTTGGCACCAGCAGATTTGGCTTACAACCGCAACGCCCGACGGCAGAGAGATGTCTGCCGTGTGTGTGGATCGCGAAACCGGCAAGATTGTCCACGAAGTCAAGGTCTTCGACACGCCCAACCCGGAGCCCATCGCCGTCACGAACAGCTACGCGTCGCCCACGCCCGCCGTGGAGGACGGCCGCGTGTACCTGCATTACGGCACCTACGGCACGGCCTGCCTGGACACGGCGACGGGCCGGACGCTCTGGACCCGCCGCGACTTGAACTGCGACCACCATGAAGGCCCCGGCTCGTCGCCCATCTTGTTCGACAACCTGCTGATCGTCCACGTCGACGGCCGCGACGTGCAATACGTTGTCGCCTTGGACAAGCTCACCGGCCGGACGGCGTGGAAGACCAACCGCTCGGTCGACTACAGCCAATACCACCACAACCTCCACAAGGCCTTCTGCACGCCGCAGGTGATTCAGTCCGGTGAGCGGCTGCAACTGATCAGCCCCGGCCCAATGGCCATGATGGGCTACGACCCGCGCACGGGCGAGGAGCTGTGGAAGGTGCGCTACCGCGGCTGGTCGATGGTGGCCCGGCCGCTGTTCGGCCACGGCCTGGTGTTCATGATCAACGACTACGATCGGCCGCAGTTGTGGGCCGTGCGGCCGGACGGCCACGGCGACGTGACCGACAGCCACGTGGCCTGGACCATTGACCGCGGTATGCCCAGCCAGCCGTCGTTTTTGCTGATCGGCGATCTGCTGTACCTGGTGAACAATGGGGGAATTGCCTATGCAGTCGAAGCCCGGACCGGCGCCGAGGTGTGGAGGTCGCGCATCCACGGCGATTATTCTGCGTCGCCGGTTTATGCCGACGGCAAGATCTACTTCTTCGCCCGCGATTCGGTTGCCACGGTGATCGAACCGGGACGGCAGTTCGAGGAGTTGGCCGTCAATCACCTGGACGGCGAACAACTGATGGCGTCGCCCGCGGTGGCCGGCAGCGCGTTGTTCGTCAGAACGCAAGCCCACCTATACCGCATCGAGGCGAAGAATCCCCCTCCAGGTCCATGAAGATCAGGACCCTTTTGATTGCTTTCGCCGGCAGTCTATTGCACTGAGACCAGCCGAAACGTGAACGGCGCGTGATCTTGGCGAGTCAATGTCCGTCATGGCCACCGGGCTTCAGCCAGAGCGACTGCCAGTAGGCTTCGTCGGTTGCGAACACGTCGAGCGGCCCGGCCGGATCGAAGGACGCGGGAAGGACGCTGAACCGTACCATTTCACGGATGTACTGCCGGTTCGGCCGGAAGCCTGGCGTGCCGTAACGGGGTCTGGCGTCGAGTGTCTCCTTGGCCCGCTCGATGGCTGCCAGAAGCTGGCGGTAGTCGGCGTCGTCGGTATCGGCGAAGACGGCCCCGCAGCTTTCGTATCCGCCTGCCTCCGCAGCCAGCGGACCGAGCAGCAGCGGGGAGAGATGGGGACGGGTGAAGTTCAGCAGGATGTGGTTGCTGTAGCGGGTCAAGGGGTCGTTCTCAATGACAACCCGCTCGTGGATTGCGACGGGCCGGTCGACGCCCCGGTCGGCGCGTGCCACCAGGGGACGGAACGGCAGGGCGCGGCCCTCCTCGTTCCGCCAGTCGTCCAGAGCGTGGCACCCGCTGCACCGCCGCTCGAGGATGTCCCGCTGTCTGCCGAAGACCCGCCACTGCTTGCTGAAAATCGGCCAGCCAACCCGGCCGGCAACTTGTTGGTCCGCCTCATTGCGCAAGGCCGCGTAGCTGCCGGCGAACGGTGCACCGCTCTCGATCCACAACCACACCGTCCGCCACTCTTCGGCCGTGACGGCCACGTCGTAGTGGCCGCCGCCGAGCTTCGCCAGCAGTGGACTGGCGGAACTGCCGATCGTGCGCGGGGCGTAGTTGCCCAAACCATTGCGACCGTCGGCCACCTGCAAGTGCGCCAGCAGGCTGAAGTAGCTGTGCGACCAGGTCGGTCCCAGGTCGCCGGCAAGCACCACGCCTCCCTCGCGCTTCCCGTGGTCGTGGCATTCGACGCAGTGGCGGTCGAGGATCGGCTGGATGTCGCGTGTAAAATCGAGCACGTCGGGGAATCCTTCGAACGGCTCGATGGGGGTCGGCAGCCGGCGGAGCGCCTTCAGGTCGGCCGGCGTGCCGAGGTCGGGGGTTGCTGTTCGCGGCTCGTGGCAGCCCACGCAACCGGTCACCTCGCCCGGCATCACGCTGGTGAAGCTGTGCATCCGTTTGACCGACAGGTCGTCCTTGTCGAGTGCCACGAAAACGACCGGCCGACCGGCCGGCACCTCGAAGTAGGCGGAGCCGTCCTCTTCCACCGGCACCGTACCCAGGACGCGCTTGAGGTTGTACGTTCCCAGCCAGGAGATGAGGTCCGGATCGTCGCTGAAGCTGACCGGCTTGGGCAGGTCCTCCAGGATCAGCAGCCGCTTGATCTCACCCGGCTCGACCCCTTCCAGGTGACGGCTGCGGCAAATGTCGGCCAGGACCAACCTTCCCGTCGACCGCCGCCAGTTGACGCGGGGCGGAATAACCGGCTCGCGCGGGCGGGGGCGGATGGCGCGGGGCTCGTAGACCCCGCCCTCGCCCGGCCAGGTATAGAGCGTCTGCATATCCCCGTCGGCATCCATCAGGAGAATCTCTTTCTCGCGGGCAACGAGAAAGGCATCTTCGGAAAGCGGGTACGGATCCTTCACAAGCGCCGGCCTGTCGGACAATGTCTGCGCCATGGCACGGTGGTCCGGGCCGGCTTTCGGCGAAACGACGGTTACGTAACCGAGGTGATCGGTGATCCCGTGGCCGGGGGAAAACGTCGCAACAATCTTCTCGGTGTGCGGGATCGGCTTGGCGTCGATCATTACGGTTCCCGGGTGCATGTTGCCGAAAAGGGCGAGTTGGTTGGTGCCGTCGGGGTTCATCGCCCACAGGTGATGGAATTGGACGTGGCTGCGGTCGACATACTCCCATCGCGTGTAGAGGATGCGGCCGTCGGGCAGCACCCAGGGTGTGTTGTCCTGGCCGGTGTTGAAGGAAAGGCGGCGGACGTTGCCGCCATCGGCATCGCAGCGGTACACGGTGGCCACCTGGGTCATCCAGCAGCCGGTCCAACTGCGGCAGCGGGTGGAGACGAAGGCGATGCCGCCGTCGGGCAAGTAGGTCGGCTCGAAGTCATCGTACGGCCCGTCGGTGAGCTGCCGCAGGCCGCTACCGTCGAGTTGGATTTCGTAAAGGTGGTAATAGTGCGAGCCCGCCTCGAGATAGGCGAAAACCGCTTTCGTGCCGCTGTAGTGGACTTGCGGGTCGCGGATGGCGCCGCCTTCGGCATCCAAGAGGACGGCCGTCTCGCCGGTGACGAGATTGAGCTTCATCAGCCGCCCTTCAGCGTGATCGCCGTTCCCGGAGAAGGCCCAACGCGTTGCGTCGTCACAGTGGTAGCCGATGTTGGCGTACCAGTGCGGGTCTTCGCCGAAGTAGACCATCTGCGTCTCTTCGCCGAAAAACGCAATGGCATTTGACCCATAGAAACCACTACCGCCATAGGATTGGCGGACGGCGAAGAGTACCTCCTCGACACCGGCAAGCAACTTCTGCCGCCCCTCATCGCCGATCGCCTCGGCCGCGCCGCCGAGACCGACGCCTATTCCGAACGTGGCCAATACCACTCGCAAGACTCTCATTAGCCAGGTCCTCTCATGCGCGTTTCACAAAACGATCCGAATGACCGGCAGCTTCTCCCTGTATAACCAGTTGAATCGAAACAGGCGGGATTTGCAAGGCTCTCCCGTTTCCAGTCATTGATGCCACTTCGCGGCACCTCCTTCCCAATGTTCATACCCATGCTCGTCTCCTTCTCTCCGGGACTGGGGAACCGTTAACCACAATGCACACTGAGCACGGTTTCGTCCGAAAGCTCAAGGCCGGTAGGAGCGGAATTCCGAGATTCTTCTGAGCCGAGATTGCTGGTGGGAAGTGCGGCCCGAGCATGCAGGCGCAGGATGCCGGCGGCGAAGATACCGGCCACCTCGGAAAGACGTTCGTGAGGCGTCATGGTGGCCGGGTCGTCGAATGATCGCATGGGACTTCTCCTGGGGAAGTAGCCCACAGCGACCTTCGCTTGGCGACCGGCGCGCCGTCTGGCATGACAGAATGGTTAACAGCCTCTACCTGTTAACCTACCCGGCGCGATGGAGAGGTGGCGAATACAATGTCCGTTATGCGCCGATCCAGAGCTTCATGACCAAGTGGTCTTTTCGCCGAACAACGTCCGGTATCAATTCGAAGCCGCACTGTTCATAGAATCCGATTGCTCGTGCGTTGTCGCGGTGAACCATCAAGACCAGCCATTGTGGGCGTACGTCAGGATCGTCAGGCCACGAGCAGGAAATACGCTGCCCCTCGGAAATGAGATGGGCCATTATCTGTCGCGAGTATCTCCAGTCCGGTTCGGTCGGCTGCCCTCGGTATCGAACGTCGACCCCAAACATTGGAATCAAGACAACGGTTGCCTTCGCACCATCCGGTGGTGGCCATCTCCAGGTAGACGTCCCGATCGAAGCAAAGCCGACCGTTTCTCCCCGCTCGGTCTCGAATAGCCAGACACGTGTGCCCCGCTTCATCGAGTCAAGCACGTCGGAACCAAGAATCCATTCAGTAACGTGCCTCGACCACGGTTCATCGCCACACGAAAAGCCGACCAAGCGTGCTTGGTCGGCTTCGTTGAACTCGACCGCATAGAGCTGGTGTGGATGATCCGTCATCCGTGCAACCTCATTGTCGATGACGAGTGGGGATCGCCTTCGCCTGAATCTTGGGGCGATTCGGCTGCGACGTGTTGCCAAGGGCGCGGGCTTCCGCTTCCGTCATCACATAGTCGTCCTGTTGGAAACTTGCCACAGCGTCCAGCATCTCAGCCATCTCGATGTCCGGCCACAAATCACTCGCTTGCACGTTGAGTGCCTCCGCTAGTTTCACGATGGTCTTCTTCTGAGGTCGACAAGTACGATTGAGCATCTGAGAAATCGCAGGCTGCGAACAACCGGCGCGAGAGGCAAGTTCCTGTTGGGAAATTCGTCTTGTTTCCATCAACTCTCGCACCCGGTCGGCAAACGTCGCCTCCTGGGTGTCCATCTTCCGGACTTCACGTGCCAATGGCACACTCTCAGCGGCCGCATTGGCCTCCGACGCAATCAAGTCCAATCCGTATTCTCCACTTGCCGAGTTTGGGAATAGCGCATCGGCAATCGTCATCAACGCTCGCTGACGTTCGACCGCCGTCGTGCGCGGACTCTTAACTACGCCAAGCAGCCTGATCACGACCTCTTGTACAGCGTCGCTACACTCCGCCAGCGCGCAGCTGAAACGCTTCCGGTCCGGCCCGGACATCGACCGCAGCCACTCGAACAGGCAGGCGACAGAATCGAGTCGCTCGACCGTCTTGGGATCATCAGGCAGTAGTGTATCAGCCATCACCATTCTCCAATCGAGGATGCATCACCAGATGACACATGTCCTGAAACGCAGGACGACAAATCCGCACTCGCCGTAAAGGAATCGAGTTCTCCGTTTCATCCAGACTCATCGGCTTGCCCTATAACAAAAATATAAGCAAAGTTCGGCCGTGTCAAGCGGAAATCCGCAGCCATCAGTGAGCATGCGTCGCAAGCAGTTGATGATAAACGACTTCCGATCACAGACAGTTGCTTAGAAACCCCTCGTTGTGGGGTCTAATCGCGTACGATTTTCAAACAGACAGACTGGTTGTTCGGTTCTCCATCTAGCTTGTTGGGAGGATGGTTCCGCCGGTTCAATCGGCTGAACGACTGTGTTGCCGCATATCTTGCAGGTGCCTTCTAGCAGCAGACACTTGTCGTCCATCCTCCCGGCATGCAGTTGTATCGGGGCACCCGTCAGGCAGTTCCCTACGTGTTTCTCGACGGGATGAGCGTGCGTGTATCTTTGCTGACCATGATGGGTGTGTGTCTGCTGCGCCTACGAGTAGCGCATCTTACGAGCGTCGTACCGAGCGTCATCGAGCAATCTCTTGCGACGCTTCCGAATCTCTTCGCAAAGGTACTGCCGCATGGAGAGAGGAATCCTCTTCGCCACCTCGTCGGCCCATGCTGGGCAAGGTTGACTTTCGTCTCCAGTATCCCCCGACGCAATCAGGGCGTCGAGCAAGGCCCAACGGTAACACCGATCCGTTTCATTGCAGAGGACGTCGACAAGCCGCCTCGTATTGCTTCGGTCTTCAAGTCTCCGTAGAGCTTCCCGAGCAGCATGGAAGACACAATGTGCGGGGTCATCGAGTGCAGTACGCAAGCATTCAACGACCCATCGCGAGCTTGACAGGAATCCACAAATATCACAAGCGGCCGCCCGGTCGGCCGGTTGCGTGGAAGCAAACAGCTTCTGGAGGGTTTCGCGACAATCCTCGCCTGCGAGTGCTCGCCCAATTGCCCAGCGAACGCTCGCACAGTGCTCTCGAGGAGCATGTTCAAGCAAATCGGCTACGGCGCTTCGCGAGTCGATGGCCACCATGAGTGACGGATACATCTCCCGATCATGCGCATCTTCATTTCGGATCGCTGTCAAAGCCGCTGTATATGCGGTGGCTGGCTCCAATCGTCCTAGTGCGCGAATTGCTGCCGCCTTGGTGCCAACGAACCAAACACAGTCCTCTTCGCAAAATGCCTTCTCTTGAAGATACTCCTGAACGTGTTCTTCCGACAACAGTTCGTCAACTACAGCGTTATCTTGGACCCAATCAAGTGCCATGCTTATGCGCTTGACGCCTCCAAACTGATCCTCGGCACATAGTTCCTGCTTGACCAATGGCACCACATGGTCGCGCATTCGATCAATGTTCAGCAGGTTCAACGCCGTGGCGTGGTCGTAGTGGTGGCGGAGGTGAACCAGCAATGCGCGCAATGCCGCATCAGTGCCGTTGACAAGCAGGGCAATCGCCGCATTGTTGCAGTGGGAAGGCACGGCAAGCTGCGTGACCAGAAGCGGAACTGCCGCGTCCGAATGATCTTGGAAATGAGTCAAGGCACGAACGCAAGCATGTGCGGTATCCGAGTCAGGTACTGCATTCTGAAGCGCATTGCACATAGCGCCCGTGAACTCGGTGCGGTGCCCGAAGCCAAGTGCTTCGATCACGCCGACATCAAGTGCTTTGCCCTCGGCTACTCTCTCGACTGCGGCCGCCATCGCACGATCATCCAGCCGGTCAACCTCCCGATGATACTGGAATACCTGGGAAAGACACCGAAGTCGCCAGTGAACGATATAGCTGATTACGTCCCTCCAACAGCCGGAGTCTGCCAGAGCCAAAGCCGCGTAGCCTTGTTCGAGAGGAAAGGTACCCCACAACTCTTGATTCAAGGCCCGCTCGGCGAGCAAGGTGAGGGTCTCTGAGTCGGGGTTCCGCGGCGCCATCTGGATCGCCTGAAGCCGACCATGCCGGTCGCCACGCCGCAGCCAGTCGTTGAGCACCGTGGTAAGGCCCGGGCCGCCCATTCTGGCCAGCAGTGCCAGGCCATCCAGCTTCTCATGCTGGACTGCATTGCCTTGTTGAGGCCCTTGCCTCAGCAACCATCGCGTTAGAGCATGCTCCAGCGAAGTATCACGTCGCCGCCGGAAGCACTCCACGAGATCGGCGCGGTTAAGTTCCTTCAGCAACATGAACGGAAGCATGAAGGTTCCGCTTGGTGCCTCGGGTTGGCCCGGCTCGGGCTCCAGAAGGGGCTCGAGGGCATCGAGCAGAAACTCGAGAATCGGCAAGTCAATAGCATTCTCTTGCCCCTGGAACACCAGAGCAAACTGCCACGGATTCGGATGATCCTTGAGACGCCCTAACAAATGGGAGCGGGCTTCGTGGGGCAAATGCAGTAGCAGTTCGGCCAGATGCCAATTCCGAGTAAGATACAGTTCCCGTTCCGGCAAGCGATCCAAGTGTTCCAGTGCGAGCCGCTTGTCGATCCGAATCAGCGCCTGGAGTGCGGTCGAACCCACCAGATCGTCGGCGCGGCTAACCCTTTGCAGCAGCCATTCCACCTCGTCGGTGTCGCGGAACTGAGCAATACATGTCGCGAAGCTCCTGTCTTTGGTACTCGGCACTTTTTCACGCAAGACCATCTTGCATCGGCCCCATAGCGTGCCACCATCGTTCAGCCCGGCAAGAAGGTACGCAAGGTCATGGACGGGCTCAGCCGCGGGATTCGCCCGCGCGATTGCTCCTTCGAGCCATGTTGGGTTGAGATGCACGCACGCGCATAGTGCATTGTAGGAATCCTCATAAAGACAGAACGACTGTTCATTCTCGGTCAAGAACGGTGTGGGGTCGGCTTGGCCTTGGCAGTGCAGTTCCCACAAACGGTTCAATGCCTCCGGTGCCGGATTGCGGTTGAGCAGCATCATGCCCGCTCGTTGTATCCGGGGAGAGTCATCCTCCAGCATCTGGATCGCGCGAGACGGCATATCATCGGCTGCAGCGCTCGCGATGGCCGCTACGAGCCGGCTGGCCAAGTACATATTACCCGCCTCCGCAGCTTGTCTGAGCCGGCTGAACAGTGGCGGAACGATACGAGGCCCTAATGTGGCGAGCACACTCTCCGAGTGATCCTTTATTAGGAATCCTGAGTTCTCGAAGGCAGTGAGAACCTCTTCTGCGAAGCCGTGCATGGGCTGGCGCACATCGAGGGCAATCCAAAGCACATCCAGAGGCGCATACCCGAGAAATGCTGTGCGCGACGCAAACGGTGATGCAATCATTTGCCGTATCAAGTCACCGGCTTCGGCAGGGGGCATGCGATTGGTGCGAACCTCCTCAACGATCCCCTCGGCAATGGCCCAGTTGAGCAGCCGACTGTGCCACACCTCGTATCTGTCAGGCGCACTCGAACGAAGCCAGCCTGCCTTCATCAAACGCCCTACGCATTGATCATCAGAACTGGCACCGCAAAGCTGACTGGCAGACCACGGATATGGCGCGCTCCGAGCGACAGAAAGCGCCGCCAGCCGTAGGCTCCGCGCATCGGATGGATGCTCGCTCTGTTCTTCCTCGAACAGGCGGTTCCAGAATGCCTCAAAGAGTTCGTATTCCCGGGTCGGCTGCCAATCGTCCTGCCCGCCCAAGACACGATAGATGGCGGCAAGCAGAGGATGGCGCAGGGTGTTAAGTACGTCTGGCGGTATCTTCGCCCACCTGTCTCCCAGCCTGGGCGCCAAGAATCTCTGCAACTCGCCCATCGTGAAGTTTGGAACGCGAACGACCTCGCAACGATTGCTGCCAGCCGCACGCGAGATCGTCTGCGCCACGCCTGGCGGGCATGCAATGACAACACGCACACCCCAGTCTTCCCATGGAAGACATGCCAGCTGCCGTGCTTCGGTGTGATTACCCACGCTGTCAATCAACAGGACGAATGTCCTCGCTTGGTGGATTGCCGATTTCGACACAAGCCGCTGCCGAATTCGGGCGAATGGGATCACATGATCGTGACCGACGATCTCCTGCCAGAACACCCCCGCGGCCAGCTCCTGGTCCTGCTTCGCATTCCCGGTGGCTTCGATGAAGAGGGCTATCTCCTGCTCCTGCGTCGCTCGCCCAAGCAGGGTGGTTCCAAGCCACGTCTTGCCAATCCCGCCTTCTCCCGAAAGAACAAGAATGGGCCCATTATTGCGCCATCGCTGGTAGGTTTGGTTGACGAGTTTCGGTCTGGCATCTTGACTTAGGTCAATATCCCGAAGCCTGAGGGTCCGCTCGAAATGTTCTCTCGCGTTGCTGGTAAGTGTTGACCAGTCGGACAATGGGGTTGCTGCCAAATTGTGGGCTGCAAGAAACTCCTTGGCGGTAACTCGCGCCCCCCCAGCCGTGGCGCGCCGGGCCAAATCCATGAGCATCGCATCACGAACGCGAGGCAAGTCATCGACTATCGGGACGCACAGCCGGAGCCAAGCGTCGACAGCCTTCTGAATACTGCCAGCGGTATAGCCACTCTCGAACTCAAAGTTCGCGAGCAAGTGCCATGTTTTTCTGTAAGTCTCATCCAGGCTTTCTTTCGCGACGTGTTTTCGCGATTGAAGGTGCGCAACGATATGCTTGAAAAGCCTTAGTTCCGTGTATGGCGCCGAGTCCCAGAAGGGCTTCTTCGTGGGCTCAGTGTGGCTCGCTGTTCGTCGGAAACGGACTTCCTTCGTGTCATCCAACGCGTCCAGGGGAATTGGGCCGGGTTCTCGATCGCGTAAGGAGCGAAAGAAGTTCTCGACTTCCGCCCAATCGCCACGCCGTCCTTCTGTCACGAATCGATAGGCAGTGGTTGGTTTTGACAGATCGACCGCCCGATACAGATCAGGCAATACATCGGTCACGACCTGTTGCAACGACCAAGTTCCCTCGTTGCCACGGGCCTTTAGTTGCTCGATGATCCGGTGCTCGCCCGATTCCTCTCGCTGATCGCCTCCATCGATCGGCTCCAGAACCAACGTCGCAGCAAGGAGTTCACTCGTCACCTTGTCAACTTTCGGGCTTACTACCGCCAAGCGACCTACCCGGTGCAAGGCCCAGAGCATCTGGTAAACTACACCATTGATTGTACTTGGACCACCTGGTGGATGCTTGGCCATGCGCACTCCATTCGACGTGACTCTTGTGAATGTCCGCAAGGACTTGATCCTATTGTAGCGATTCTCAGCAATGGGCCAAGCACCGTTGGCCACTTCAACCTGACGGAGTATCGCGTTGCGATTCCCCGGAGGACACAGGAGACGAAAATTCCTTTGGATGGGACTCAGAGGATAGTCGGGAGGAAATGGGGCTCTTCCGGAGTTTAAGTGGATCGGGGGAGTAAGTCGGAAAGACGTTCGTCGGGCGTCATGGTAGCCGGATCGTCGAATGATCGCATGGGACTTCTCCTGGGGAAGTAGCCCACAGCGACCTTCGCTTGGCGACCGGCACGCCGTCTGGCATGACAGAATGGTTAACAGCCTCTATCTGTTAACCTACCCGGCGCGATGGCAAGACGACGAAGAAACTCTTGTAAGACGATATTCTGCCGACTGGGGACAACAGGGTCCGCAGACTGTCTGGCAGATCTTGTCTAGCAGACGCAGTGTCGCCCGCTTAGCGCGGCGATTCGACCTGTTGCATGTACTCGGTATCTCGATGCCGCGAACGGTCCACGGCAACCTGCGACTGAATACTGAGGTGCTCCATGTGCTCGTAGTGGTCCGATTGCCTATCGCCTGGTGCGACGATCTCGACCTCCGGTTGGCAATTGCCGTCGTTCCGCATTGTGTGTAAGACTCGCATGACGATATCAGCCAGCCGATCGTCTTCGGCATTATCTGAGGCGATCTTAACGGTGTAGAAGCACGACTTGTCATCGTAGTAGACATGGACAAGTCGGGCGCCATGTTGCGAATTGTGGTCGATCGTTGCAACTGCGACCCGGGCGATAAATCGCATTTCGTCGTCCGGATAGCTCGCTCGGCATTCCAGCAGGACACGGTGGTGGCCGATTGTCACCCATTCGGAGTGGAAACCGCGTGTAGTCATGTTCGTAATCCTTCTTGGACGGAGGTGTTTCTTCGCCGATATTTTACATCTCCGCGAGAATTGGGGACACCCGGACCGCCGTCGGCTTTGTCACGATGGCCGCCTCCAAAGGCACTTGCCGATCCGCTTGAAGCAGTTCACGCCCAAAGCTCCCTTTCATTTCTCGCCACGGAACCAGGCTTTGTCAGGGCTGCGGTAATGGCCTCACGATCAGCCTCCCAGATCTCTCGAGCCTCCAAATCCCGGTCAAGCAAGACCAAGAGAACAGCGTCCCACTCCTTGGATAACTGGATCGCCCCGATTCTCTGGCCGGGTTTCGCGTCGAGACCGAAGCACCGGCGCTTGATTTGAAGCCTGACGACCGCGTCATTGCTTACGCGACGCACGGCATCGAAACCGACCTGCCTCACGGCAGCGAGTTCGAGGCCAAGGATCCGGGCCGCCTCAAATTCCGCAACCTCTCCCGTGATGCCCAGGGGGCGTCCTGTCAAGCGGTAGTATTCCTTTGCAATTCCCTTTGCTTGGCAGAGCAACTCCAAAATCCGGTCCGACGAATTCGACGTTGTGTTTATGGTTCCCGCTCGTCGCCGATGTTGGAAGACACGGGCAGAATCGATTCGCTGGTAGCGGTGGCGCGTTCGATATTCTCCTGCACTACTCTCGCTGACGTGTTGGCGTAGCAATACATGCACAAATGGGGGCATGTGTTGTACTGGCCTATGTCCTTGCTGATGACACAACCGCATGCTTCCCGTTGCCCTTTATCTTTGATCGCTTGCCGGTCAACATCCGGGGAGGAGAACAAGTCGACTCCGCGGGCAGATCCACGCCGAAGCAACCGCAACAGCTCAGGGTCATGTCTAGCCAGGCGGAGGATCAGCTCGTCGTCTATACAGCGGTTATGTTCGATCCCAAAGGACGATAAGTCGACGGACTCTCCACAAGTACAGAGCTTCAATCCCCATGCTTTGGCACACTCGACCAGCCGACCGGCGAATTCACGCATCGACGCCATATCGAACTCTCTTACAGCAACCCCGCACCGCTTCAGGTTGTTGCGCACCTTCGCATAGATCTGGACATCGATGAAACTGAAGACAAGCTTCTCGGTGAAAGGGTGCAGTTCGCTA
Source organism: Thermoguttaceae bacterium (assembly GCA_034005525.1). Classification (GTDB taxonomy): domain Bacteria; phylum Planctomycetota; class Planctomycetia; order Pirellulales; family Thermoguttaceae; genus PWXP01. Next base: position 21,118 of record JAVEUP010000137.1, read on the forward strand.
CCGATACGCATGATCTTCCGGAGAAGATCGTCGGTCGAGATGTGGGCAGTCAGGACCAAGGGGTCGAATCGCCAAATCACGCGGTCCTTTCCGATGCGGCTGGACAGGTCCTTGAAGACGCGAATGCGCTCGCTGAGGGATGGAACATTCGGCTCAAGTCCTTCATCCTCGTAGTCGTTGACCGTGAACTGGAAATAGTACGCAATGTCGCGCTCGTTCAAAAGGGACAGAAAGGAAACAATCGGAGCAGGGTACTTTGACCAGAACACGATTGCACGCGTGTTCTCGAAACTGACGTACTGCGCCTGCCGGTTGAACGGATTGACCCACTTGCAGTATCCGGCCTGTAGTCGCTCAGCGAACCACTTGGCATGGAATGCGGGTATGTCACTAGAGCGACTCGCGGATATAATCTGCGGCGCGATCGCGTCGCGCGGGCCATCGCTCGTCTCGATTGCAATTCGCGGCCATTTCATCCAGGCACCCGTGGTTCTCGGCTACGATGTCAGTCACGTTGCAGGCCGAGTGCTTGGTAGGCAATTCGACCGGTTTTCAGTATAGGCCAGCGGTTGAGGGCGTCGCAATCGGGGCGGCACGATTCGCCATTGGCCTCGAATGTCGGACAGTGGCGGGCAAGCTCCTTGATGTAATCCAGAGTATCGTTTGGATATATCCAGTCAGAGTGCAGTCCTCGGATTCCTTGGTCCTTCTTAAAATGCCAGAACTCATTGGGTTTCCCGGTGGTCGTGAAGCCGTGAGTCTCGGTCATGACACGCGCCAAGTCCGCAAACCGGGTAATGTCCGAATCCTTTCCGCGGTCCATAAGGGAGCAGGCAAGGCAGATCCGATCCCGCTCAAATGTGCTGTTCTTCAGCATCTTCTTGATGTGGGTGAATACCTTGGAAGGAAATTCGCCGATCGACTTCGGGAACATGATGATGTTGTAGCCGGTTTCATCAAGTTCGTTCCAGTCCGCGATGTCTTTCTTGACGAAGTAGACCTCATCCCGGCCGAGCGTATCCCTATACTTCCAGCGCACGATGTCGATCCCGGTGTACCGAAGATCCGGCGCGTACTTCGGGTGATACCGCAGCGCGTGGTCGAGTCCGTAGTAGTCTACGCCACAACCACACCCAATCGAAAACACGTTCAGCGGGGGCGTTACGTGCTAAGGCTCAGATTGTTTGAGACGGCGATTCTCGCATTATGTGAGACGAGCAGAGGAGGGCGGACGTCCGTGTCTGCGAGGGGAAGATGGGAACAT
>JAVEUP010000324.1:0-5190 GCA_034005525.1 Thermoguttaceae bacterium
CCACCCTCACCTCTCGACGAGTCACCGCCTACCAAGAATCCGCCGCAGCAAGCTACGGATAGCCCTAAAACACAAACGAGAACATTTTCAACAGCCCACCCTTACGGGGAGGTAATCGGTTGCCGTGCCTGGGGTGATACGAAGTAGCCGTTTTGCAGGAATCGCAACGTATATTGCCGCACGACAGGGGCGTCCGTGATACACGCATGCCAGACCGGCACGACGACAAAATCGGCCGCGCCTGGCAGCCGCGTTTCGGCCACGGTGACCACCAGGTCGTCGTCGCCTTCCAGCAAGGGGTTGTTCAGGCCGCCGTCACCTCCCCCTCCTGCCACGATGCCGAAGGGACACGGCGGGATCGCCAATCGCGGTTCCACGTCGTCCCAGCCGGCTGCAAGCTGGCTTCCGCTCGCTCCGAGGATCAGCCGATACAGTTCGCCGTCGCCCATCCGCGCGGCGAGTTGGGCCCCCTGGTTCGGCGGCGCCAGCATGACGAACCGGCCGAGCGGCGGGCGGCGCGCTTCCGGTTCCGCCAAGGCACGTTCGGCCAAATAGCGGCGGACCACCAGATTGCCGAGGCTATGGGCGACGAAGTGGACTTCCTCAGCCTCGTTCAGTTCCCCGATCACCTGCCCCAGCGCCTTGCCGTGCGCATCGATCGAATCTCGCGTGCTGGCGTAGGAGAAGTTAATCCAGGTAAATCCGCCTTCCTTTGCCAAGTATTCCCCCATTCCGGCCAACGACTGACGCGAGCGTCCCAGGCCGTGGACGGTCACGACCACCTTGCCGCGAACCGGAGGAAGCTCCTCTGGGAGACGCAACTGCTCGAACTCCTGCCGGCATCCCTCATGCGTCCCCCACGCCCGGCGAACGTCGTTGCCGTCGAGCAACCGGCAATGGCCCGTATAGACGTTCTGCTGGATACGCCAGTCGTGATGGACGAGCCGGTCCGTCCAGAACTGCTTGCCGCCGCAGGTAGGCATCGCGACATTGATGTTCGTCGCCGGAGCCGGCTGTGCGAGGGCCCGGGCGGGGCCCAACCCTGTGGCAACGACAACCGCCAACACAACATTCCCTGTCCACCGCATCCTTTGCCTCCAATTGGCCATGCGCCGGGTCCATCCGGCGAGTTTCGGCCCATCTTACCCAGGTTTGGCCGACAGAGTCCATAGCGGTATTGGTCGGGCGCGTTACTTCCGGGTGAGCCATCGAGGAGAAGGGAAATACGTTGTACGAGGCGATCATCGTCACGCGCGATCAACCGGTGCCGGCTATTAAGCTAGATGCCGGCAAGGGCGAAATAATTCCCGGCAATTGCAGATAACGCCGGGCGTCAACGCCGCAAACCCCGGCAAAGAGTTGGCGCTGCCGGAGAACCGAGCCGCATGACCACGGCCAAGACCGTGCTGCTCAGGTGCCGGGCAAGGTGATGTCGATGCTCTCGCGCGGGCCATCTTCGCCAACGCGGGTTTCCACGGTCAGGTTGCACGGCTGGTCGATGGGCCAGGGATAGATGGAGAACTCGAACGGCAGGGTCTGCTTGACCAGGGGTGTTTCACGCCCGCCGACCTTCAGGGTGACCGAGCCGTCTTCGGCCGGGCCGTGGGTGAAGGCTACCAGGATGGAGTCGGACCCGAACGGCGATCGGATGCGCATGGCGTGCAACTCGCCCCACGGCTTGCCCGCGTCGCGCACCACGTGCCCCTCGGCAAGCGGTGGGAGCTTGGGGAACTCGTCGCGCTTGGCGGTGGGCAACGACACGGCCAGGAGCCCCTTGGCCGGGACGGTCAACTCGCGAAGCATCTCGGCGGGTAGCTGCTCGCCGTCGGGCTTTTCAGGTGTGAAGACCGTGAGCGGGGCATCAGGAACCAGGCCCAGCCGCTCGGCGTCGAGTTCAACGCCGGGGCGCAACGGCTCGTCGGCTTGGTTCATGAGCATCAGCCACACGCGGTCGCGGCCGCGCGCGGCGAGCCAATCGACGTCCTTCTCGCCGATGGCAACCGCCTTGCCGTCCAGCAGCAGCCGGCCGGCCGGCTGCCCGAATACCTCGCCGCCTTCCATGCCGTACACCCGGTTGGTAAACCAGGCGTATCCCTGCTGCATGGCCCACGGGAAACGAATCCGGCCGCCGGAACGCTGCTCGGCCTGGGCCACGAGAAAGTCGATCGTGAAGGCCAATTGCGGCGGAATGTGATGGTAGTAAATGCCGGAAACGTCCGGGCCCTCATACGGATACCGCGGACTGAGCATCAGGTCGCTGTAGCCGACCTTGTAGTAGCCGGGATAATTCGCGAATCGGCCGATGATCGTATTGCGGGCGTACGTGCGGTAGATGTCGCGGTCGGTGTGGTGGTAGACGCGCAGCAGGTGCGGGGCCCAGACCGACATCATGATGTTCCGCATGAAGCCGTCGCCCCGCCCGCCCAAGGTGAAATACGTCGACGGCTGCTCAAGGCCCAGCCCGCTGCGGGCGACCCACCACGCGGGCACCTGCTTTGTTGGCGTATCGCCGGGCATGCGGGGATCGCCGAGCCGGTAGCGTTCGCCGTCCTTCCACCAGACGATGCTCAGCCCGCCGTGCTGCCCGTCGGGATGGACCGTCATTTCACCCTCGGGCACCGCCGGATGCGACCACAGCCCGGCAATGGTGTGGAACGCGCCTTGCTCGGCTGCGGCCAGGTAGCGCGGCTCGCCGGTCAGTTCGTAAAGTTCGACCAGGTCCCACCAGTAAGGATAGAAATGGATGTTGTAGAAGTGTGTGAAACGCACCACCTCTTCACGCCGGCCATAGATCTGCTCCTCGAGGAAGGCATCGGCCTCGCGCACGATCTCCGCCAGCCGTGCCTCGCCCGGGTTGAGCCGGTAGGCGGCCAGCAAGGTGGACCAGCGTGGTGCAGTGTTATACGCCGGCGAGTGGTAGACCTCGCCATCGGGCAGCGCGAACTTCAACATCCAGGGGTTCAGCTCGCCCAGCAGGGTATGCAGCCCTTGCCATAGCGGCGTTCCGTAGAAACGGTTTGGAACGCGAAGCGGCGTCGTGGCGTCCTTGGGCCGGGCCCAGTGGGCGCTGGGCCGCGTGAGCAGGTATTCGATGGTCGGCAGAGCGCGGGTGGCGTAAAGCTGCTCGTCGCGGGCCAGCAGCGACGCGGCCACGATCGTCAGCGGCGACGCCTGCGTGACCGTCTCGGCCATCTCGATGTTATAAAACCCTTTCAGCTCGTCGTCCCAGCCGGCGGGGTCGGCGTCGCGCATCAGGTCGATCATGTTCACAGCCGCCTGGGTGAGCGAGGTGTGCGTCGGGCGACGGTAGTCGGCGACGTTCATGATCTGCTGCGAGATGTACTCCAGGGCGGCCGTCCAATCGGCGGGCATCGTCACGATGCGGAACCGGGCCGTCCGCTGTTGGCCGGCACGGCAGAAGGACTCTTCAAATCCCAGCACAGGCGAGAAGCCCGACGGCTGCACCCTCCCTTCGGCACCCAGCAGGCTGAAGCCGTACCGGCCGTCGCCGGCGGTGGGCCAGCGCAGCGGCAGTTCTGAAGGCTCGGCCGTCACGGCCAAGCAAACCGGCGGGCCGCTTTCTTTCAGCACGACTTCGGCCAGGGCCATTGCGTGCGGCGTGATGACGTCGGTGAGCATGCACGGCTGCGACGGCAGGCGCTGGAACTGGAACAGCGGCGGGAGCTGCACGAAACGGGTGCGCTCCGGCGGCACACTTGCCACCGGGCAAACACCGGCCGAGTAAAACCCGTCGGCTGCCGCTTCGAAGGTCAGCTCGAAACGTACGTCGGCGCTTTCGGGCAGCAGCTGCCAACGGCCGCGGGCGGTGGCCCCGCCGCCTGCGGCGTATTCGACCTCGACGGTCTGCTCGTCAACCTGGCTGGCCGACCGGCCGATGAGCAAGTGCATTTGGCCTGCCGTGTACGGGTTCTCACTGCCGAACTGCACCGTGTATTCTTCGCCGCCCACCCGCACCACCGCCGGCGCGCGGCTCTGAGGCCAGATGGGCCGCCCCTGCTGGTACGCGGCCTCGGTCGTCTCGGCGTAGAGCAGGAAGATGCGTTCGCCCACGGCGGTGGCGGAAAGATCGTACCACTCGTCGCCTATCTTCAGTGCCGTCGTGCGGGTGACCTGCACCGCGCCGGTCGCGTCGGGTTGCCCGCGGAACGTGATGCGAATCCGGTCGTTTTCCAGCGTTGCCAGCGTGGTGGCCGGGGCGTCGGGTTTCAGCGGCGGGTGGGTGGGCAGGTCGGTGGGATCGGCCACGGCGATGCGGTTGGGGCGCACCCGCGACTTGGCCAGTTCTGAAAACGGCAAGCGGTTGGGGTCTAGGTCGGCGGCGGTCAGGAGCAGGTGGGAGCATCGCGCGAAGCGGCTGGTGGACATCCGCAGCCCGAGCATGTGCTCGCCGGCCGCAAGCTCGACGGTGCCCATCTTCTCCCAGGCCCAGCCTTCGCCACCGTGCTTGCCGGCTTCCTCGGGCAGCGGCTTGCCGTTGACGGTAACGAGGTATCGCCGTGTGCGGGGCATGTAGTTTGCGAAATCCTTCGCGCGAGCCCAAACGTGATAAGTCCCGTCCTGCGGCAGTTCGACGGCCGTCATCGCGTCGGTGACGGTCTGTTGCACGTCGCTTGGCCGGAGGTACTCGCCCAGGTTCATCCAGCCGCCGGCGAACTGAAAGTCTTCGGCGCGGATCAGGAGCGTTGTATCGGCTGCCGGCGTCACTGCGGTGGAAAACGCCAGGCAGAGGTAAGCGGTCAGCAGTATGGGACAGGTTCGCATGGCAGGGTCCTTTGGTTCACGGTGGGGATTAAGTCTCGGACGCCGATCGGCCCGAATGCCCCCGGCTTGCCCGGGGGATGCTTACGCTTTTCGCTACACGCGGGGGCGCGCCCCGCGCCCGAATGCCCCCGGCTTGCCCGGGGGATGCTTACGCTCTTCGCTACACGCGGGGGCGCCCCCCGCGCCCCAATGCCCCCGGCTTGCCCGGGGGATGCTTACGCTTTTCGCTACACGCGGGGGCCGCCCCGCACCCCAATGCCCCCGGCTTGCCCGGGGGATGCTTACGCTTTTCGCTACACGCGGGGGCCGCCCCGCGCCCCAATGCCCCCGGCTTGCCCGGGGGATGCTTACGCTTTTCGCTACACGCGGGGGCCGCCCCGCACCCCAATGCCCCCGGCTTGCCCGGGG
>JAVEUP010000014.1:0-22985 GCA_034005525.1 Thermoguttaceae bacterium
GTCTGGTGTTAGAAAGCAAACCAAGTACCAAGGGACGTAGCAGTTTTTCAATACCATTTTTTCCTAAATTGCCCAATAGACAGCATTTTCAACAGCCCAGTGTCAGACCGGGATTAGGGATTAGCGAGACGTCTTTGAGCGTTTGGGATGCCAGGGGACACCACGGATTATCAATCAGTGATGTCCCCTTTGCGCCTTCACGAGCGAGACCGACCGGTTACGACGCCGGTTTCCGCCGCACCAGTCGGGTGCGGAACGTTTTCCGGCACTGCTTTGCTTAAGGGCCCAATTCAGCGACGGCCTGCTTGACAGGCACTTGTTGGACACAGTCGCGAAACAAACCCTTTGCTCTTCACGTATGGCATGCGGCGCTTTGGTTGTCAGCGTCTACATTACAGCGGCTGTCACAAACGCAAATTGGAAGGTGCCCTTTTCCGGGCGCGGAATGGTGTCGTGATGAGAATCCACTGCTCGCGGAAACAGCTTGCTGCTATTGGTGTCGCGCTAGCAGGAGTAGTCATCGTCGGCGTACTCCTATGTCGCTTCGTCGAATCGCACCGGCGCAAAGCAAGAGCAGAATGGGCCGAACTCGAAAGGCGCGCATGGGCCGTCCAACTCGATCCGGTCATCGCAGGCAAGTCCACCAGCATTCTCCTGGCCTACGATCCACCCGACTTGGACAAAAAGCTACAAGACCTGGAGGGCTTGGAATACTTAACCGGCTTGGGGCTTGACGGTATTGATATGACGGGGAATCGTTTGGCGTCAATCGCAGCCATCCCGAACCTCAAGCGAGTCTTTTTCTACAGGTGTGGGCCTCTTACAAACCGAGACTTCGAGCACCTTCGAGGCAACACCAGCATTGAAGAAATGCGCATTGTTCGTGATTCACAGAATGAACCGTTGCCGGTTCTGGCGACATTACCAAATTTGAAGCTGCTTATCTTCTTTCAGGGACAAGTACCTGCCGGCAGCCCCGCTGGGCCAGTGTCATTGGACTGGCTTGCGGAATTACACCAACTGGAACAACTTGAAGTCGGCGGCGAAGGGGTTACAGCAAAGCATATCCAAGATCTTCGCAAGAGACTGCCACACGTTACTGTGGAGCCCCTCATGAAAGAGCCAACCATGAGGTAACTACGGACGAAAAGAAGGCGAGTGGCAGGTCTTGAGACCGACCGCCTTGGAGTGCGGCGATTCATCGCCGCTTTCGATTTGCGTACGTGAAGAGCGCTCAGCAGTTGCGCGGCGGCCGGGACGGAGGCGGTAGTGCGAATATCCAAAGCGGCAACAAGTTCTGCACTCCAGGGCCGAAGACCGGCGGCGGGAAGAAGCGGAAGGGCGCAAGCCCTCCGGTCCTGGCGCGTGAGTGAATGCCGCAAGCCGTCGCGGCGGGCGAACCGGACGGCTTGCGCCGTGCCGCTGGTTCGCCGCAAGGGGGGCTGGGAGCGATGGTGCCCGCTTCAGTGGCCAATCACTCGCTCCGCCGGCACGCGACCGGCGGGGGCGGGAAGAGGAACGGCACGGGGACTTCACTCATAGCGGACGGCTCGATGGTCGGAAATCGGGCGTCGGCATTTCGCGACCTTGACCGACCTCCCCCGGCTGGCGTATACTTAGCGGTTTGAGCTGGGCATCGGGTGCCATTGGAGTGGACTGCCCGTGCTTGTGCAACGTCCGTCTTTCTTAGAGGAAGCGTCGACCATGAAGAGTGAGCGTCGTCACGAACTGGAACACAATGTGCTCGCCGACTGGCTGGCCGACACGCTGCAACAGATCAAACCCTACCAGAACGCTATTCTGGGGGGTCTTATCCTGGTCGTGGGGATTATCGTTGCGGTGTCGTTATGGCGAAACATGGTCCAACGGCAGACAACCCTGGCCTGGGAAGACTACTTCCGGGCCGTTCAGTCGGGCCAGCCCGGCGAACTGGAGGACCTGATCAGCCGATATCCCGGCAGCCAGGTGGCGCATTGGGCGGCTGCGGGGGTCGCGGATATTCGGTTGGCCACGGGCTGCGATCTGCTATTCAGCGACAAGCCGAGCGCAATGGATGAGCTTCGCAGGGCGGTCGATCTGTATCTGCCGGTGCTTCAGCAGTCGCGCGAGGCAATTCTCTTGCAGCGAGGCACTTTCGGGCTGGCCAGGGCTTACGAGGCCCAGATCGACCTCGACAAGGCGGTGGAGCGGTACGAGGAACTGGTCCAGCGCTGGCCGGATGGACCGTTCGCCGAGGTGGCCGGCGCGCGGCTGGCGGCACTTCAAGACCGTTCGGTGCGCGAGCTGGCCGATAGGTTTGCCAAGTGGGAGCCGAAACCGGCCGTGTCCGATCTGCCTGATTTTCCGGCCTCGCGGCCCCAGTTCGATCTCGACTCGCTGCCGGACGGTCCTGTGTTCACCCCCAAGACCGACTTCGGCCTCGAAGGACTCGACGGCGCCACCCTGTCCGATGTACCGGCTAAGGAACCAGCCGAACCGAGCGACGAGCCGGCCGGCGAACCAACTGAGCCGACTGACGAGCCGGCGGAAGCATCGGCTGAGCCGGAGGCCGGCGCCGCCCAGGAAGAGCCGGCGCCGTAGGGCGCTGAATTGCTCCCATGCCGCCGCCCCTCTCACCCGATGCACCCGTCGAACTCGTTGTCGGCGACGACGCAGCAGGCGTCCGGCTCGACGTGTTTCTTGCCAGCCACTTCCCGGATTTCAGCCGCGTGCACTTGCGCCGCGCCATTACCGCCGGCGGGGTCGAGGTGGACGGCCGGGGTGGCAAGCCGGCCTACCGGCTGAAGCCCGGTCAGCGCGTGCGAATTGTCCTGCCGGAAATCCCCCGCGAGGCGCCAAAGCCCGAGAACATCCCGATCGACGTCCTGTACGAGGATGACCACATTGTCGTGGTGAACAAGCCGCCGGGCATGGTGGTGCATCCGGCGCGTGGTCACTGGACGGGCACGATGGCCGGCGCGCTGCAGTACCACTTCGGGCCCACGCTCAGCGGCAGCGGGGGGCCCACTCGCCCGGGAATCGTCCACCGGCTGGACCGTGACACCAGCGGCGTGCTCCTGGTTGCCCGAAGCGATCAGGCCCACGCACGTCTGGCCGCACAATTCGCCCAGCGCTCGATCGAAAAGGAGTATTTTGCGATTGTGGCAGGGGTGCCTCAGCGCGACCGCGACCGGATCGACCAGCCGATCGGCGTGCATCCGCACACGCGGGAGAAAATGGCCATCCGGACCGACCCGGACATCGGCCGGCCCGCGGAAACGTTCTTTGAGGTGCTTGAGCGATTCCAGGGGTTCGCCGCCCTGCGGGTCGTTCCGAAGACCGGCCGCACGCACCAGATTCGCGTGCATCTCTGCCATGCCGGGTTCCCTGTCCTGTGCGATCGGCAGTATGGCGGCCGCGCCCGGATGACTCGCGGCGAGATTCGCGGTCAGCCGGACGACGATTCAGTATTGCTCGATCGGCACGCCCTCCATGCTCGCCGGCTCTCTTTTCTTCACCCGGCCGACGGGACACCCATGACAGTCGAAGCGCCGTTGCCCGATGACCTTCAGGCCGTGCTGGCGGAACTGCGGGCATGCCGGTAGCCGGGGTCATTCATATACGTAGGGTGGGTCAAGGTCGCGTGGATCATTGGTGGGTCTGCACAAGCCGCAACCAAGTCAGTTCACAGCCCGCGACCTAGAAGCACACCGGCAGCAGCGACCGATGACCCACCAAGAAAGCGGCTTGTTTGACCCACCCTACCTGTCTGCGGGCATGCCGGTAGCCGAGTTCGGACCGCAAGTTCGTCAAGCCTTGCGGGTTGTGCCGGTTGCGTTGCTGACGGGGAGTATTCTTATTCCGTGCGGCCTTGTTTGATGCTATCTGCCGCACAGTTTTCCGCCGTACAGCCCCGAAGCTTCATTGATGGGATCAGGGTTTGCATCGAGCCATTCCCGAGGGCGGTCCGTTGGAGAGTACGGGCTTGAAGACGTTGGGCCAGAGTCTGCAACATGGATCGCAACTCGATTAGTCGCCGTGCGTCGATTTTGCGCTTCTGTAGGATGGACATTTGTCCGTCCCGGTTTTGACGGGCTGAAGCCCGTCCTACTGAAATGCACAGTTTCAAGCCGCAGCGAGTATTGTCGCCGGTCGGATCGGACGTTCTCGCCGGCGAGGGGCTGCGCTCGCGCAAGTAGCTTCCTCTTCGCGCTAGCCGTCTTCGGTGCGGCGGCGTGGGCGGGTGCGGGGCAGCCGTTGCAGGCATCGGCGGATCGCACATCGGGCGGCACGTGGATATCCGAGCACGACGAGACGGCGCTGGAGGACCGCGTTGACTATCTGAGCGACGCGATCAGGGGGATTGAGGCCGCAGAGGCTGCCCGAGCCCGCCAACTCGATCAGCATCCCAAGTTCGCGCTGTTCGGTCGGGCATACCTCGATACGGGCCTACTCGATCAGGACGAGTTGAACCGTGCCCAATTCGGCGCTGCGCAAGGCGGCACAAGGTTCCGTTCCACCCGACTTGGCGTCCGGGGTGCGCTGAGCGACGTTCTTTCCGGAGAGATCACTGTCGACTTCCTCGGCACCGAGACCATTGGCGGCCAAGCAGTCCAGCGAACGGGCATCAAGAACGCCTTCTTGCAGGTGAAGGAACTGCCGCTGCTTCAGACTTTCAGGATCGGCCATGTCAAAGAGCCGGTCAGCCTGGAAGAGGCCACCCCGAGCCGCTGTTCCTCCTTCCTGGAACGGAGTGTGCTGGGTACATTTATTCCGGTGCGCAATATGGGCATTCGGGCCATGGCGAACTCCGAAGCCGAGGACGCGACCTTTGCCATTGGCGTCTTTCGTGAACCGCCGGACGTGGTGGCAATGCACGAGAGCGAAATTGGCGGCACGGGCACTACGATGCGCGGTACGTGGCTGCCTTGGTACGACGAGGCCACGGAAGGACGCGGGCTGCTGCACCTGGGCGGATACTACAGTTACCGCGACGTCGCGGACGGCACGCTGCGGTTCCGCCGCCGCGCCGACACCATCTTCAACCCCTACGTGGTCGATACCGGTATGATGACGGAGGTGGTGAATTGGCATCTGGTGGGCGCCGAAGCAGCCGTTGTCTTCGGGCCGCTCTCCGTCCAGTCGGAGTACGCCGCGGCCTTGGTGAACCGCTCGGGTGCCGCCAACCCGGGCTTCGACGCCCTCTACGTCGAGGTGAGCTACTTCCTGACCGGCGAGCACCGCGTCTACAATCGGACCCTCAGCACGTTCGGCCGCCTGAACCCGATCGAAAATGCCTTTCGTGTTCGCGACGGGCACGGCAACGTGATTACGGGCAAAGGGGCGTGGCAGTTGGCCTACCGTTACGGCTACATCGATTTGATCGACACGGGCGTCAACGGTAACCGGGCCGGCGTGCATACCATGGGCGTGAACTGGTACCTAACCCCCTATGCGCGGCTGATGGCACACTACACGTACAGCCTTTGCAACGTTACCGGGGCCGACCACCCCGGAGGCGCCGGCAACAGTGCGCTGCAGGCCATGCTCATGCGATTGCACTTTGATTTCTAGCCCGGATGATTCATGACGATGTAGGGTGGTGACAAGCAAGCCAAGACCCTGGTGGGCCTTCGGTCGTTTGGCCGGGCCTGCTTCCAGCCCACGGCGCGCGAACCACCCCGGGCCTGGCTTGCGCAGGCCCACCAAGGACTTACGACCCGCTCAGCTCCAGCACCGACGCTTCGCAGGCGTCGAAGGCATCGCGGATGGGTTTGATTCGCGCCTTCACGTCGTCGGAGGCGGCGCGAGCGGCGGCTTCTTCCAGGTGCTTGCGAAGGCGGTCGCGCGTGGGCTGGTCGAATAGCTTCGGGCCCAGACGGACGGCCCTGCCGTCGCGCAGGCCGTAGGAAATGCAGCGGTCGCTCTGGACCATCACGTCTTCCAGGCCGAGCAGATAGGCCTTCATGGGCTCGGCCGCCTCCCGGAAGAAAGTGCGGCAGAAGTCGTCGATCAGCCAATCGACGTCCAGATCGGCATTCCAGGCCAACTTGGCCGCAATGTAATAGTTCAGCGGCGAGCGGGGCCAATCGGCAACCTGGGTGTAGAAACCGCGGGCGCCGCAGTCGCGGTAGAACGGGATGTCATGCCGCATGGTATGGACCATCGGCCAGAGCATATTCGTCTTCGACCAGCCGCCCAGTGCGTAGTACTCGTAGATGAACAGATTGTCGGTCAGGCCGGACCACTCGCGCACCAGGTCGGCGAAGCGCTGGTTCGGCAGGAAATTATGGCTCGGTTCGTAGGTCTCGCCAGCGACGCACTTGTCCGAGGTGATCGGGTGGTTGTGGCAGAAGTAGATGTGGCAAAGCTGGATGATCTGGTTCGGCTCGGGCCGCCAATCGGGTATGTCGGGCGGCAGGGCGTACATGGCGTAGGCGCCCACCTTGATGAGCACGTCGGGATGCTTCTCCGCCAGCCGGCGCGAGATCTCCTTGTTCAGGACCGCCAACCGTTTCGAGTACCGGGCAAACCATCCGCGTTCCGGCTCATCCAGCGCGGTGCATTTCGGACACTCGCAGAACCCGCCGCCGTCGTTGGGCGAGAGTGTGATGATCTCGATGGACGGATCGGCGTCGAGGACCTCGATCATGCCCTCGGCCAGCTTATCGATCACCTCCGGATTCGTCGTGCATACCTGAGCGCCGTGGCTGGGGCGTTCCTTGTAGGTGCGGCGTTTGCCGTCGATCATGGCGAACCATTCCGGATGCTTTTCGGAGTATTCCTCCGGCGGGATGAGGATGGCGAACGTGTGGAAATGCCATTTCCAATTGACACCCACCTCCTGCCCGTCCACCTTCACGTAGCAGTTCATCCGCTGCCGGAGCGACCAGTCGCTGTTGTGAATCCAGCGGAACTCGAACGAGGGCCGCACCCGGCGGTCGAACGTGCCGATCGAGAGCGTTGACGCCTTCGGTATGAACTCATCGGGCGTGCCCGGCTGGAACCATCGCACGCCGAACTCCCGCTCCAGGACGTCGTACACGCCGAACAGGGTTCCCAGCGGTTCGGTGCCGCAAAGCACCAGGCCGTCCTTGTTGCAGCGGACGGCATGGCCGTCTCGCCCAAGGTGCTCGCGACTGGGCACAAGGCCCGCATGCCGCGCTTTCTCGGTTTGCCCCAGCCAAATGCCAAACCCCTCGGGCACCTTGGGCTCGTTGACCATCGGCAGTTCCTTGCCGGTGAACTTTCGCACGTAGTCCCGAAGCTCGCCGGCCGCATGCTGTTCGAGCCGATCGGGTTCTGCAGCGATCACGATGGTTGCGGCGAGGCCCTCGGCTGTGACCAACTCATGCATCGGGCCGGGCGACGGGGCAAGGGTCGCCTCGCCGCCGGCCAGCGGCGTTGCCGAAAACATGCCCGGCATTATGAGTACAACGAGCACTGGGAGAAACGAACGCATGGCAGATTCTCCGGTGTTTGCGGTCGAACGGAAAATATTACCACCGACCTCGCGTCGGTTGCACAAATCCCGGCGAGCGGGGGCCGTGAGGCCCCTGTTTCTGCAAGACATTGCGCAGTTCGGCGTCTCCGTGACAGACTGCACCGCTGGTGTGTTTCAGCTTGCCGGGCGAGTGGGCAACGACCGGCGTGGAAATCGGGGCAGAAACAGGGGCCTCACGGCCCCCGCTCGCCTTTCTGTTTGCAGTGTTCGGGTTATGCTTTGGCAAGCAGGATGCTTGCCCCACTGTTTGGTTTTGCCAACGCACTAATCGTCCAGCGGCTTGACCTTGATGTTCTTGATCAATACCTTGCTGCCCGGGTCGTGGGCCTGGATGGCAAACGTGCCGCTGGAGAGCTTTCGGTCGCCCTCGACGCCGTCCGGCTCGGTGTAATCGACCAGCACCTGCCCGTTGATCTTGCTGATGATCCGCTTGCCCTGGACGATGATCTCTTGCGTGTACCACTCGTCGTCCTTTGCAGGCGGGTCGGCCACGTCGGCAACAGCGTACAGGCCGCCCGATTTCTTCGGGTCGCGGTGAGTGATGTTCACCTGGATCTCATAGCCGACGCTCGGCCAGCCCTCTTCCTGGAAACGCGTGTGAATGTAGATGCCCGAGTTTGCGTTGGGCCTGGTCATCACGTCGGCCTTGAAGTGGAAGTTCTTGAAGTTGTGGTCTTGCACCGGCCCCTCGTAGAACAAGTGTCCGCGCGGACCGTTGACCACGATGGCGCCGTCCTCGACCCGGAACGAATCGGGATTCTCATTGGCCCGCCAGCCATCGAGATTCTTGCCGTTAAAGAGACAGACCCATCCCTCCTCGCCAAAGGCAAGCGTGCCGGAAAGGGCCAGAGGAAGTGTCATCACGACAGCAGCAATCAGACGTCTCATGGGTGAAACTCCATAGGGGGAAGTGGGGTGGAACGTTGTGGGAAAGCGCAACGGTACTGCCGCACCATCCGGACGATGTCTATAGTAACCCCTCGGTGACGGAAGTCAAGTGCCGGTTCCGCCGAGCCATTCGACTTCCGGCACACGGTCGGTTACACTATTGGGAACCGCTTAGGCAGTGTAAAACAACAAGCTGCCGGAAGCTGCGGGCGTGGGATAGGCTTCCAACCTGTCGGCGGAAATGACAGGCTGGAAGCCTATCCCACGGAACTCCACCGCTTACCCGAAAGGACCCGCCGATGAAACGCATCCTGCCAAACTTCCTGCCATTGCTTCTTGTGTTGCCCTGCCTCACTCCGGCGTCGCCCCGGTTATGGGCGGCCGAGGGTGAGTCGCTTCGCCGTGAGGCGGCCGAGGCCCTGCAAAAGGCGGTTGCGTTCTTCACCGACGAGGTTTCGACCGAGGGCGGCTACCTCTGGCAGTACAGCGAGGACCTCGCACTGCGCGAAGGTGAAGGCCGGGCCAGTGCCACCCGCGTGTGGGTCCAGCCGCCGGGCACGCCTTCGGTTGGCGAGGCCCTGCTGGATGCCTATTCGGGTACGAACGACCAGCGCTATCTCGACGCTGCCCGCAAGACCGGCATGTGCCTGGTCCGGGGCCAGCTTGTTTCAGGTGGATGGGGGTACTCGATCGAGTTCGATCCGAAAGTTCGCACTCGCCATGCGTACCGCGCCGAGGTGGGCGAGGGCGAAACGCCTCGGGGGTCGAACGTGACCACGCTGGACGACGACACGACGCAAGCCGCACTGCGGTTCCTCATGAAGCTCGATCGCACGCTCGGCTTCTCCGACGCTACGATCCACGCGGCAGTTGTGTACGCCTTGGACCGGCTGCTCGAAGCGCAGTACCCCAACGGCGCGTGGCCGCAACGATTCAGCGAGCCGCCCGATCCCGAGAAGTTTCCGGCAAAGAAAGCGTCGTATCCGGATTCGTGGTCGCGAGAACACCCGCGGATGGCCTACGGCAGTTTCTATACGCTCAACGACAACACGCTTGCCGACATGATCGACACGATGCTGCTGGCCGGCGCGATCTACGGGGAGGCCAGGTATCGCGAAGCGGCCATCCGCGGTGGAGAGTTTATCGTTTTGGCCCAAATGCCCGACCCTCAGCCGGCGTGGGCGCAGCAATACGATCACGATATGCACCCGGCGTGGGCGCGCAGGTTCGAGCCTCCGGCCATCACCGGAGGCGAGTCGCACGGTGCGATGCGGGCACTCATGGCAGTCTATCGCGCGACGGGCGACCGGCGGTTTCTGGAGCCGATTCCGCGGGCTGTTGAATATCTCCGCAAGTCCCTTCTGCCGGACGGCCGGCTCGCGCGGTTCTATGAACTCAAGACCAACAAGCCGCTCTACTTCACAAAAGACTACCAGCTCACGTACGACGATAGCGACATGCCGACCCACTACGCGTTCATCGTTGGGAGCGGGCTGGACACCCTCGAACGCCAGTACAAGCAACTGGCGGCGCTGGGCGCCGACGATTTGGCGAAGCTTCGCGAGAAGGCGGCGCTGCGCCACGGCATCGCGTCCGCAAGGCCGGCGGCCGGGCCGACGAAAGCCCAGGCGCAGGCCGCCCGCGAAGCTATTGCGGCGATGGACGACCGCGGGCGTTGGGTCGAGCGGGGGAGTTTGCGTTACATCGACGCCGAGAACGTCAATCGCGTCATCCGCACTACGACGTTCAACCGCCGCGTGCAGGCGTTGGCCGCGTACCTGGCCGCGTGCGGCGGGTAGCGGGTACGGTGTGCGCAAGGTTGACTTCCGCCATTGCCCCAATTAAACTCGCATCTATTGTATTCCATCCACAAGTCGCCCTCCGAGGAATCCACCATGCGGAAGATGCACTCGCCCTCCGTTGTTTCGTGCGCTGCAATCGCGTGCTTGTACTCGCTGACCGGCTTCATCGCTGCTGTCGCTGCCGACGACCCCGGAACCGGCTACACGATGTCGCTGTTTGACGGCCAGAGCCTGCATGGCTGGACGGTTGAGAACGACTGTGAAGTGGCGGTTGAGGACGGCGTGCTCGTATTGAAGGCCGGAAACGGCTGGCTGCGATCGGACCATACGTATGCGAACTTCAAGCTGCACGTGGAGTGGAAGGCGCTTCAGCCCGAGAAATACGACGCCGGCATTTACGTCCGCACGGAACGGGGCGGAAAACCATTTCCCAAGAAGTCGTTCCAGATCAACCTCTTGCAGGGCATGGAGGGGAACATCGGCAACCTGCCGGGCGCGGAGAGCACGGGGCTGATCCGCCCGGCGGGCGAGTGGAACGAGTTCGACGTGACCGTCATCGGCGAGCAGGTCACGCTTGTGATCAACGGCAAGCCCGCGTACAGCGTCGGTGGACTGACGGTCCCCGCCGGTTACGTCGGCCTGCAAGTGGAAGTTCCCAAGGGAGGGCCTTTCCACGTCCGAAACGTCCGGATCACGGACCTCGACGCCGTGAGCCTGTTCAACGGCACCGACCTGACGGGTTGGGAAGGTGCGGGCAAGCCGGCGGAAACGTGCTGGAAAGCGGAGGAAGGGCTGCTGCAATGCATTGGGGTGCCCGGCCCTTGGCTCCGGAGCGAGAAGGAGTATGGCGACTTCAACCTGCGGCTGGAGTACCTGCTGACTCCCGGAGGTAACACCGGCGTCTTTGTCCGCATTCCGGAGAACGGCAACCATCACCGCGCCAACGATTCGCTGCCACCCGCCGGATTCGAGGTGCAAATACTCGACGACGACGCGGAACCGCACCGGAACCTGAAGGATTACCAGTACTCTGCATCGATCTACGACATTGCCGGTGCCAACCCGCGGGTATCGCGTCCGGCGGGCGAGTGGAACACGTTGGAGATCAACTGCCGTGGGCAGCACGTGACGACCATCCACAACGGGGTGGTCGTGACGGATGCCACGGAGGAAGAGTATCCTTTGCTCGGACTGCGGAACGTTTCCGGCTATCTTGGCTTACAGAACTACCGGCGCCCGGTGAAGTTTCGCCACTTGCGAATCGGGCCGCCGCTTCCTCAGCTTCCCGCGAAGCCCGCCGTGCCGCAGTAGCCGGGATTCACGTAGGGTGGGACAAGGTCGTGCAAGTCATTGGTGGGCCTGCGCGAGCCGCACCCAACCTGATTCACAGCCCGCCGCCTGGATGCACGCCGGCAGTAGCGACCGATGGCCCACCAGGGATGCGGCTTGCTGGTCCCACCCTACACTCAGTCGTTTGAACGGACGAGTGAGCCGGCGGTGTCCGGGTGGGTCAGTGCCCGTAGCCGGGCGAGGACTTCGTTCTGGAACTCGCCGGTTGCGCGCCGCGCGGCCATCTGGTAGTAGATTCGTGCCACGTTCGCCTTGCCCGACGTCTCGGCCTCTTGCCCGCGGATGAAGAAGGCCTCGGCCTCGCTCGAACGGGTCTCGGCCTGTGCTTCGCGCCGGCGCTGTTCCTGGGCAGCGTCGAGAAGCGGCGCGACGGGCGGCGAGGGCGGAGCCGCCTGCCACTGCCCCCCGGAAACGACTTCACCTCCGCGGCCACTGCTGGCTGCGTTCCAATTGGAAGCGATGCCGGCGCCGGACGTGTTCCACGCGGGATCGAGGCTGGCGGGTCGGCTGTCGGTCGTCACGAGGTTCCGTGCTCCCGAGCCCGCGTGCACGGTGCGGGGCGCCTGGTTGAGCAGGTACTCGTCCATCGCCTCGAAATCGTGAATCCAGGCGCTTGCGTGGACGCTCATGGCGCCCTGGCTGCTGCCAATGGCCGTGTTCCTGAATGGCCGGAACGGCAGCAGGGGCGTTCCGAACGTGCTGCGCCCCGAAGACGAGCGGTTGATGCCGCCCATGTAGGCGCTTCCGCGATCCGGCACCGATACGGTCGTGCCGACCGAAAAGTGCGAGAACGTAGGCAACTGCACCGCCAAGCCCGGGTCCTGAGCCCGGGCTGGGCCGAGGCACATTACCATTAATGCCAATAGTGAGCAAAGGCAGAACCGGTACATTACCTAAAACTAAAACTGGCTCTTGGACGTATTCGGGGAGTTCCGCTCCCACAACATGCGCGGACCGACCACGAAGTCGGTCATAGTTTCCTTCTGCCACGGGAACAGGCTGCGAATCTTGTCTTCCTCGATGTTGTACATCAGGAACCACGGTTCGCCGACGGTCTCCTGGCTGTCGCGGGCCACCACGCACACCGAGCCGGCCGGCGAGAACGACAGCAGGCCGTTACGGTAGTGGCTCTTTCCGGCCGGCAGGCGGAGCGACTTCATCAACTCCTCGCCTTCGAAAACGTGAACTTCGTTCCGCCCTTGCGTTGCCGCCCACTGGAGCGTCTTCGGATCGGCCGCCACGCCGCCCGGTTCGGGGAGCAGAGGCTTGGCTTCCGAGGCCGAATCGTCGCCGGAGAACCGGTAGATGCCCTTGTCGCCATCGGTGCCAAAGATCACGTGGCCGTCGCGCGTGACCGCGACCGACATATCCTGAGCGTGCCACTTCTGACCGTCAAACCGGCGATACTCCTTGGGCGTGATGCCGCCGATCGAGGTTGCCATCAGTGCATCGGCGATATTGTCGGCAACGACGATGCTATCCGACTCACCACCGACGGCCACGTCGACCGGGTGGACCACCTTCTTGTCCTTCTCCAAAAGGGTCGAAACCTTACCGGTATCGTCGATGTACATTACCCGGCCGCCGTCGCGCGGCAGGCTGACAACCAGGCCCTTCTCGCGATGTAGCGCCAGACCGCTGGGCGCGAACGGCAGGTTCACCCAGCCGAGAATCCGCCCGTTCTCGTCAACCTGGTAGACCTTCCCCGCCTCGTTTTCTTCGCCTGCGGCAACGTACAAGACGAATGCCGGCGCCATCTCGGGCTTGGGCAGTTCCGGTTTCAGTCCGGCGCGGGCCAGTTCGTCGTAACGTCCGCCGCCGCCGCCGTAACCGCCGCCACCGCCACCGCCATGGCCGTAGCCCGGTTCACCCGGCCGATACTCGTTGAACTGAACGCGCGGATCGTACTGAAGCCGGGGATCATAGAACACCCGCGGATCGTAGAA
This sequence comes from Thermoguttaceae bacterium, assembly GCA_034005525.1. Taxonomy (GTDB): domain Bacteria; phylum Planctomycetota; class Planctomycetia; order Pirellulales; family Thermoguttaceae; genus PWXP01. Next base: position 13,470 of record JAVEUP010000014.1, read on the forward strand.
CGTGCGCGGATCGCGGAAGGTGGGCATGTCGATGTCGGGCCGAATGACGCGCGGGCCGATCACTCGCGGGCCAACTCGCATCGGCTGGATGCTCAGCGGGCCGCCGTCTGGGCCACCGGCAGTCCGTCCGCCGCCGCCGCCCGGCCCTTCACCAGGGCCTTCACCAGGGCCGTAGGCAGGCCCAACTCCGGGCCCGACGCCGGGGCCTTCGCCGGGCGCCGGACCAGGACCTTCAGCCGGAACCTGACCGTCCTCGGGGCACGTTTCGGGACGGCCGTCCGCAGGGCAAGTCTCCGCGCGGCCGTCCTCGTCGGGGCACCGTTCGGCTGCACCCTGTCCGGGGGCGGCGCCTTCGCCGGGCGCCGCACCAGGACCTTGGCCAGGCGCCGCACCCGGGCCTTCACCGGGTGCCGTACCGGGCCCTGTGCCCGGGCCTTCGCCAGGCGCCGCACCAGGACCTTCGCCGGGCGCCGTACCGGGCCCCGTACCAGGGCCTTCGCCGGGTGCCATACCGGAACCTGGGCCGAAGCCCTCGCCCGGTCCCGGGATCGTCCCTGCCGCCGGACCGGGACCGGCCCCCGGACCTGCGCCGGGCCCCATCGCAATAGCGTTAGCGAGACCGTCGTCTGCGAGACCCGGCCCTTCTCCAATGCCGATGCCGACTCCAGCGCCAACGCCCGCACCCGCGCCAACGCCAAGACCGACTCCGGCACCGATGCCGACGCCCGAGCTTGCAACGCCGTCGCCATGGACATGGGTTACGCCACCGCCACCGTGGACGTGCGTTTCACCGTCACGGTACACATGCCGGACGCCTCCGCCGGAATGGTGAACAACGCGGTCGGTACCACCGTGATAGATGTGCCTCTCGCCGCCTTGATACACGTGCCTCACACCGTCGCCATGGTGGACCACCCGATCGGGACCACCATGGTACACGATTCGGTCGGGGTTGCCGTAGACAATCTGGTCCGGAACATGGTGAATCACCCGGTCCGGATCGTCAACCACAACCCGCTCCGGGCCAACCACGGGCGTGGGGTATTGGACAACAACACGTTCCGCCGGTTGCTCGACGACCGGTAAGATACCCGGCTGAACCGGCGCAACCGGCATCACGGGTTCGACCGGCGCAGCGACCGGCTCGGCTGCCCGCACGGCAAACAGCGGTTCTCGATGATCGAGTCCCTCAAGATACAAGCCGGCCAGGCTGTCCCACCGGCCCTCGAAGATGACCAACGACTGGCGATCGTTCCAGCCCCAGAGCTGGCCGACCTCTTCACCGCGGGCGTTGATCACGCGGAATCGGTGCTTCTTCTGGGCTTCGGGGACACGGTCGAACCCGACTTGAATGTGCAAGTACTTTGGCGCACCCTCCTGGGCCGTAGCTTCCTCGGCGCCGGGCCGGGCGTAGGGCAATCGATCCACATTGGCCACATGCCACGGATTCGGATCGCCGGCCGTTCGCTTCACTTCATCGGCCAAGGCGTAACACGCCAGGGCAGCCGCAAGGCCAGCCAGCAGCAACATGCCTTTTCTCATGACCCCACTCCTTTCATGCCTTAGAAGACCACAGCTTCCGCGAGGGAATGCGATTGTATTGAAAGGATCCCCACCATTATTCTAGCAGAGTTCGTCTGCCGGTACATAGTGATCCCCCTCTCCGCAAACCCATACCGCAATCGCTTCTGCCCCGCAAGATTATTCCCCCTGCTGCTCCTGGGCGGCAAAATGCATCTGTAGGCTTGCACCCGCTCCACCCAAATGGGTGTATTACGCGGCTTGACTTGCCCCAGAAATGGCACGATACTTCAAACACCGGGAGCGGAGACGTGGGATAGGCTTCTAGCCCGGATTATTCACGCAGGGTGGGACAAGGTCGCGCAAGTCCTTGGTGGGCCTGCGCAAGCCACGCCCGGGATGGTTTGCACGTCGTGCGCTGGAAGCAGGCCCGGCCAAGCGACCGAAGGCCCACCAGGGTCTTGGCTTGCTTGTCACCACCCTGCATCGTCATGAATAATCAGGGCTAGCGCCTGTCTTTTCCGCCGACAGGCTGGAAGCCTATCCCACGCAATTCGGTGCTCAACTGTTTTGGGCTGCACCCGGTTGACCAGCGTACACCAACACCCGCCGAGCCAAGCGATGAGCGAATCTTCATCTACCGAGAGACAATTGGCCGACCTCTGCCGCGACCTGGATGCCCTGGGCCAGGAAATCCGCAAGGTCGTGGTCGGACAAGATGACGTTATCGACGGGATCCTGATCGCGGTTGCCGCGGGTGGACACGTGCTTATCGAGGGCGTTCCGGGGCTTGGGAAGACCCTGCTGGCTGAGACACTTGCCGACACGCTTCAACTGAGCTTTCAGCGGATCCAGTTCACGCCCGACCTGATGCCTGCCGACTTGCTCGGAACGCACGTTGTGATGGAGAACGCGCAAGGGCGAAGGACCTTCGAGTTCCAGAAGGGCCCGTTGTTCTCGCATCTGATCCTGGCCGACCACATCAACCGCGGGCTGCCGAAGACCCAGTCGGCCCTGCTCGAAGCGATGGAAAGCGGCGAGGTGACGGTCTCGAACGAATCGTTCGAGTTGCCGCAGCCATTTCTTCTGCTGGCCACCCAGAACCCGATGGACATGGAGGGCGCGTTTCCCTTGCCCGAGCCGGAGCTGGACCGTTTCCTGCTGAAGCTGCGCAGCGTCCCGCCCAGCGAGGAGGAACTGGAACGAATCCTCGAACGGACGACCGAGGGCGAGTTGTTCCAGGCCCGGAAGGTGCTCGACGGCAGGAGGATTCTGGAGATGCGGGAGATTATCAGGAAGGTTCCGGTCGACGCCGGCGCGCGCCGCCTGGCCGTCGCGCTCTGCTCGGCCAGCCAGCCGGACTCACCCCGTGCGCCCGAAATGGTGCGCCGCTTCGTCCGCTACGGCGCGAGCCCGCGGGGCGCCCAGGCGCTCGTTCGCGGCGCCAAGGTGCTCGCCGTCATGGCGGGCCGGCCGGCTGCGGCGGTGGAAGACATCAACGCCGTGGCCCATCCGGCACTTCGGCACCGGTTGCTGCTGAACTATGAAGGGCAGGCCGAAGGGATCGAGCCCGACCGCCTGATCGACGCGCTGCTCGCGGCAGTCGGCGCAGATACCCCTGCGGCACAGTCTTCGTCTCCCTGACGCATTTCCGTTGACGCCAATGAACCACGACCGGGACAACGCGCCGGCGCCCATCTTCACGACCGAGTGGCTGACTCGGCTCCGGTGCCTTTCGCTGCAAGCTCAGCGGGCCGGCGCCGCATCGCTGTTCACACCCCGGCCGCGGAAGCTCCCTGCCGGCGGTACCGAGGCCACCGGCGTACGCGATTACAGCCCCGGCGACGATCTCCGCTACGTCGATTGGCATCTGTGCGCGCGCCGCGACGAGGTATTGACCAGGACGTTCGAAGGTACGGCCGAACGGCACCTTGCCGTGCTGCTGGATGTTTCGCGGAGCATGGAAGTACGCCCGGCGGGTGTTGGTGCCGCCGAGGGCGGCGATGAGACTGTCCCGCCGCGTTCGAAGTTCCGCCTGGCCCGGCAGATCGTGGCCGCGGCCGGCTGCTGGGCGCTCGAAAACGCGGCGGTGTTCAGCCTGGCGACTTTTTCCGGCGGTTTGGGGCCGAGCCTCCCAGCGCTTCGAGGCGGCCGGCAGACAATGCGGCTGCTGCGGTTTCTCGAAGGACTTCAGCTCCAGGACTCGCCCACCGACCTGTGCGGGGCGGCAGCAACGTTGGCGCGGCGATTCCCGCGGCGTGGGCCGGTTGTGGTCGTCAGCGACCTGCTCGGCGGCGAAGGATTCACCCGCGGGCTCGACCTGCTTCGCCACCAGGGCTACGGACCCCGGGTTGTCCACCTTTTCGCCCCGGAAGATGCGAAACCGCCGCGGCTTGGCGACGTGGAACTGGTCGATTGCGAGACGGGCATCCGGCAGCGTGCGACCATCACCGAGCGGGCTGCGGCCCGATACGGGCAGCTTTTCGGCCGGTTCCTGGAAGAGGTGGCCGCTTATTGCCGACAGCACACACTGCCGTGGCTTCAGTTGAGTACCGACACGACCGAGGAACAAGTCATGCGCGCGGTTCTCGGCCTGCCGAACACCACGCGGCGGAGCACTTGCGTTGCGTAAATTGCTTCACGACCATACCGTTGACAGGGGACTGTCCCGATTTTCGCGGCAGCCAGGGGACTTCGCCCAATGGATCAAACGTTATGGCCGCGAAAATGGGACTGTCCCCTTCGCATGCACTGACAGGTTCTGAATGATGTTTGCCAACCCCTGGGCACTGCTTTGGCTCCTGCTGGCTGCGCCCATCGTGTGGCTGTACCGGCGCCGAACCGCGATGCCGGAAGCTCGGGTGTCCACTGGGGCGATCTGGCAACAGGCGCTCGCCAAAGAATGTTTTCGCTCGTGGTGGCTTCCCCGCCGCCATGCCGTTTCGCTGGCGTTGCAACTGCTTATCCTCGTGGTGGCAGTTGTCGCGCTGGCGCAGCCGAGGCTTTCACCACCGCACACCACGGTTCTCATTATCGACAACTCGGCCAGCATGAACGCCACCGACGTCGAGCCTACGCGCTTCGACGCGGCCCGGCGGTATGGCCTGCAAATGATCGACACGATGTCCGATGGTGACCAACTCGGCCTGTTGGCCGGCGGCGCCCCGATCGGCGTTGTGTGCGGACTGACCGGCGACCGGCAACAGCTTCACGATGCGCTTGCCGCCTTGCAGCCCGGCTCTGGAACCACGCAGGTGGCCGGCGCCGTTGACGTTGCCCGGGGCATGCTCGAAGGTCACGGGCAGGGACGGATTCTCGTGCTGACCGACGCGTGTTTCCCCGAGGCTTCCACCCTGGCAGACGTCGAAGACGTGGACCTGGTCACCGTCGGCGGGCCAGCCGCCAATACGGCCGTCCGACGGGTTGCCGCCCGGCGCCATCCGGGCCGGCCGGAAACGGTTCAGGTACTCGTCGAGGTGGCGCAGTACTCCGACGCCCCGCTTGCCGAGGTGCCGCTGGAGTTGCGTTTGGGCGAGAAGACTCTTGATGCCCAGGCGGCTGAAACGCCCACGGAGCTGCAAGAGACAAGAGTGTACGAAATGGCCATTGCGGAAGGGGACGTTCTTACCGCCGTTGTCGAAAGCGACGATGTACTGCCGGCCGACAACCGCGGCAGTACACTCATCTCGCCTGCCGGGATTCAACGGGTTACTGTACCTGACGAGCTAAACAAGCACCTGTCGGCCGCGCTGGCGGCTAATCCGCGGGTGCAGATCGTCCAAGCAGATGCGGCATCGGCCGACTCGCCGCCTGCCGCCCCTGCCATCCGGATCCTGCAAGGCGAGGTGCCTGCGCGGCTCCCGGGCGGCCCGCTGCTGGTGATCGATCCGCGAAGCGCCAGCGACTTCTGGGAGGTGGACGGGGTGATCGAGCACGCCGAGATCGTGACCACTCCCGGGGTGCTGTTCCGTTCGCAGCTCGCGGAACAACCCCTTTCACGCGACGTGCTGCCACTGGACGGGTACGTGCTTTCCGACGTTGCTCGGCTCCGGCTTCAGACGCCGGAACCCGGCCAAATACACGTCCTGGCCGCCACGACCGATGGCGACCCGTTGCTGTTTGCCCTGGATCGTCCCACGGGCCGCATTGTCGTGCTCGCCGGCAGCCCGGACACCAGCGAGTTGTTCCAGCAAGTCGAGTTCCCCGCACTCCTCGCGCAGGCACTCGACTGGCTTGGCGAGCCGGCCGTTCGCGCCGAGTGGGAGCGCCTCGGTGAAGCGGCGCCGGCCTTCCCCGCGACGGAAAGCGATTTGCGCGCGCCTCCGCAGGTGGGCACACCCACCGAACAATGGCGCGTGCCCAGCAGGCGGCCGTCGTTGTGGCAGTGGCTCGGAGCGGCGGCGTTGGCCATGCTTCTTGCGGAATGGTGCCTCTATCAACGACGTTGGATCAGCTAAGTGAACCCCGCGACCACGCAGTTCGTCCTGGAAAACCCCGCCTGGCTGGCGGCCTTTGGGCTGCTGCCGTTGCTGTGGTTCTTTCTCCGCCGAAGCCTGGTCCACGGCACAGCCCGGCAGCACGCGGCGTCGCTGGCCGTTCGCTGCGTGCTGTTGACGTTGCTGATCCTTGCCCTGACCGGTCCGACGCTGCGACGGACCGTCTCGCGGGTGTTCTTGGTTGTGGCGTACGATACGAGCCGAAGCATCGGTCAAGAGGCGCAAGAACAGGCCGCAGCCTTCCGGCAGGAGTTGGCTGGGCAGGCGGGTGATACGATCGTGCGCGAGTTTGCGTTTCCCGAGGCCCCCGACCGCGGCCCGACCGACCTGGCCGCCGCCATTCTGACCGCCCGCTCGCTTGTGCCTGCGGATCGGGTGCCCAGGATCGTACTTCTCAGCGACGGCAATCCGGCGGCGGGCGACGCCCTGGCCGCGGCGGCCGCGGCCGGTTGCGAGATCGACGTCTTGCCGCTGCCCGCCTTGCAGCACGAGGTGTACCTAAGCGCCGTCGAGGCCCCGGCCGGAGTTCGCGACGGAGAGGCGTACTTCGTCGACGTGGTCGTGCATTCGCTTCACGAAGACTCGGGGCGCCTGACGCTGCGCGTCGACGATTCACTGTTCGAGGAGCGCGAAGTGACCCTCGTGCCGGGTGAGAACCGGTTCCGGTTCCGGAACATCCTGGCTGAAACCGGCACGGAAGAGTGGCAGCGCCTGACGGCCCGGATCGATGGATGCCGCGATAGGCTTTCGGAGAACAACACAGCTCAGGATCTGGTGATTGTTGGAGCGCGGCCCCGCATCTTGATTGTCGACCCGCAACCGGAACTTGCCGGACCGCTGCGCGAGGCGCTGCTGGCCAACGAACTGTTTCAGGTGGAGGCGAGGCCGCTCGTGGAACTGCCGGACCGGCTCGACACATTGAAGGAATACGACCTGATCATCCTCTCCAACGTCCCGGCGACGGATATTTCCGAGAGCCAGGTGACTGCCTTGGAGCATTACGTGCATGACGACGGCGGCGGGCTGATCGTGGTGGGTGGCAACCGGGCGTTCACGGCCGGCGACTACGGCGGCACCCGGCTCGAACACCTACTGCCGGTCGAGGCGTACGTGAAACCGGACAAACCCAAGCCGTCGCTTGCCATGCTGCTGGTGCTGGACCGTTCCGGGTCCATGAAGGGGGCGCCCATCGAACTTGCCAGGCAGGCGGCGCGGCAGGCGGTTGCCCGGCTCGGGCCCGACGATCAGGTCGGGATTCTCGCCTTCGAGGACCGCATGCACTGGGTCGTTCTGTTGCAGCCGTTCTCTGATGGCAAACACGTTATGGATCGCATCGATACGATCGTCGCCGGCGGCGGCACGAACATCTTTCCCGCCCTCGATCAGGCTTACCTCGCGCTGCGCGAGGCCGAGTCCGACCTGAAGCACATCATTCTACTGAGCGACGGCGTGTCGCATCCGGGCGATTTCAACGCCCTGGCGCAACAGATCGCCGAGGATGGCATCACGGTGTCGACGGTCGGCGTGGGCGATGAGGCCTCGGAGGAGTTTCTGCGCAAGATCGCCTCGCTCGCCGCCGGGCATGCGTACTTCTGCACCGACCCGGCCGACGTGCCGCGCATCTTCGAGTTGGACGTGATGGCCGCCGGCAAGCACGGCATTACGGAGCAGCCGTTCCGCCCGGCCACGGTCCGCCCCGCCCGCATGCTCGCCGGATTCGACCCGTCCTCCGCGCCGCCGCTGCTGGGCTACGTCGACACCCGCGCGAAGGCCGGCAGCCAACTACTGCTCCGCTCTCCGGCTGGCGATCCGCTGTTGGCGTGGTGGCGTTACGGCCGCGGGGTGAGCATGGCCTTCACCTCCGACGTTCACAGCCGCTGGTCCGCCGCGTGGCACCGCTGGCCGGGCTTCGGCGATTTCTGGACCCGGCTGGCCCGCCAGGCGATGCGGGCCGAGGCTTCCGACCGTTCCTCGGTAACGGTCACCGCCCGCGGCGCGCGCGCCGTGGCCACCCTCGACGCCCTCGATGCCGGCGGCCGATGGCTCAGTTTGCCCTACGTCGCAGCGTTCGTCCAGCAACCGGACGGGCGATACGACGAGATTGCCTGCGAACTGGTCGCGCCCGGGCGTTACGTTGCCGAGGTGCCCACCGAAGCGGCCGGCGACTATCGCGTCGACTTCCTTGCGCCGCAGTTCGACGGATCGACACCCGTGGCTCAGCGGGCGTTCGCCGTCGGCTACTGCGACGAGTTGCACGTATTGCCCACGAACACCGAGCTGCTGCGTCAGATCGCCGACCGAACCGGCGGCCGATACGCCGCCACCCCCGCCGACGCCCTGCGCCCCGCCGAAAGCAGCGTCCCGCGCACCGTTCGCCTCTGGCCCTGGCTCATCTGTGCGGCGGTTGTGTTGTTCGTGCTGGACGTGGCGTTGAAGCGAGTTACTCCGGGTCAGTCATATCGGCAGGATGGGTCCCGGTCGCGTGGGCCGCTGGTGGGTCCGTAGAAGCCGCAACCAAGCTGATTCGCCCCTCCCAGTTCGCTCAGGACGACGTCGCGAAGGTCTGCTCGACGATGAGGACCGGATCGCCGGTACAGAGGCTCTCCAAAAAGCGCCCTATAGTGCGCATTTGACTTGACAGCGGCGTGTCTGTGCTGTAGGATTCTATTGGAAGCGCACTGTAATGCGCATTCGATGACCAGGGATCCAATACTTGGCGGAGAATACACCAGGTGCGCACCGAAATGCGCCTGCAGAATGATGACTTCTAGCGAGAACATTGGACAACTGGTGCGTGCCCGGAGGAAGTTTTTGCAGCTTCGTCAGCGCGACTTGGCGGAACTGGCGGGCGTCACGCTACGCGGGTTGACGGCCATCGAGAGCGGTCGGGGAAACCCCACGCTCAATCAGCTCTCCAAGATCGCCGGCGTGCTTGGGCTTGAGGTCACCCTGATCCAGAGACGACCCGATGCGGCGAGTTAACGTCTATTGCTGCGATACTCCGGCAGGAGTCCTCCGTCAGGACGCGGAAGGATACGTCTTCGAGTATCTGCCCTCGTACTTGGCCAATCCCGCCTTGCCGGCGATCAGCCTGACGTTGCCGAAGCAGGAGGCCGCTTTTCGGTCGCGAGTCCTGTTTCCGTTCTTCTTCGGCCTGCTGGCGGAGGGTGAGAACAAGGCGCTGCAATGCCGTCTGCTGCGCATCGACGAGAACGACCACTTCACGCGGTTGCTACGAACCTGCGCGACAGACACGATCGGCGGCATTACCGTCAGGGAAGTCTCATGACGAACTGTCCAGGCTGCTTGAAGGAAGGGCACTCCACGTATTGCCCGCCTTGCCGGAAACGGCTCTTCGGCGGCAAGAAGATCTCCCACGTGCTCCCATTCTCCCGGCCCGTCCCTGAAAGAGCCTTCGTTGTCAAGGGGAGTCTCTGCGGATTTTGTCGCTTGGGGATGCTTCTCTGTTTGCTGTATTTGCGAGATCGGAAGAGCGTCG
>JAVEUP010000014.1:22995-72930 GCA_034005525.1 Thermoguttaceae bacterium
AGAGTAAACGTTGGGTTTAGAAAACGCTCCCAAGCGTACTATTCTTGGAGACCCCGGCTCTTTCATGGTATCTTTTACGAGGAAGCCCGCCTGTCGGCCACCGGAGAAAGGCTGTCGATTTCCGGTATCCAGACCAAGATTCCGTTGGTCTTGTGTGAAGGGCGACTCGAGATGACCGAGAAGGGAGGGCAGTACATTCTCAAGCCGATTCCTCACGGGGCGTTTCAGCGTTTGGAGATCGTCCCCGTCAATGAAAACCTTACCATGCAGATCGCCCGGCAGGTCTTTGGCATCCGCATCGCGGAAAACGCGCTGGTCGAGTTCGAGGACGGCGAGTTGGCCTATCTCGTCCGACGGTTTGACGTGCAGGAGGACGGTTCGCGGCACCTGCAAGAGGACTTTGCCCAGATTGCCGGTCGGTCCGAGGAATCGCATGGGAAGAATTACAAGTACGATTTCTCCTACGAGGAGATCGGCGAGTCGATCCGCAAGCACGTTGCCGCGTACCAGGTCGAGATGGAGAAGTTCCTGCACCTGGTCGTGTTCAACTATCTCGTCCATAACGGCGACGCGCATCTGAAGAACTTCTCGCTCATCCGCAACGAGCAGGGCGGCGACTACACCTTGACGCCGGCATACGACCTTCTGAACACCCGGTTGCACGTGCCGAATGAGTCAAGGACGGCGCTGTCGCTCTTCCAAGGTGATTTCGAAACGGAAAGCCACCGCATCAACGGTTTCTACGCCTACGACGATTTTCGGGAACTTGCCCATCGGCTCGGGCTGCACCTGCGGCGTTTCCAGCGGTTCATGCACGCTGCCGTCAGCAAGGAGCGCGAGATATTCTCGCTGATCGATCGCTCCGTGCTTACCGAGCAGTGCAGGCAACTGTACAAGGACCACGTGAGCGACTCGATTCGAGCCCTTTCCTACTCCTACGCCAAAGCCCGCCCTGTTCCATAAGGTTGTCCGATTGGCTTCGCATCTTCAGGACACGGAACACCTTCCCCCCCGGCGCGACTCTGGCAGTTCGAGGCCGTGGTTAGGCCGTACGGAATAATGATGAAGCCGGTCGTAAATGAAGGTAGCCGCCTTCATCGAATCACCAAGTGCATACCCGGCCTACACTGCGCGCGCATACCGATGGGTCGGATTCGGTCTGCCCGGCATAAGACATCGCAACGTCCGGATGTCCGCCACTCCGCCGTCTTTCTCGGCCAGGGCGACCGCCTTCCGGACGATGGCCTCCAGCTCATCCGGCGACATCTGGACGCGAGCGTTCAGGATCAGAGACGCCTGCTGCCCTGCCAGGGAATCGAAGTCGCGGAACATGATCTCGCCGCCCAACCTGGTGAGACTGGCCGTGCCTTCCTTGCCATCACAGTTCAGAGCCAGTTTGACATGCCCGATCTCGGCCCGCCGATCCTTGAAGGCCGAGTGCATTCGATTCAGCAGGTTCCCGGCAACTTCACGCCAATCCGGCTCCTTTCCGGGGGCATGGAAATGGATGACCGCGTTGAGCCAGCCCAAGACGGCCTCGCCTTCCGCATAGCGGTCGTAGTCTACCTCGACGACGCGTTGGCCGGCGGCGTTGTCCGCCAGTATGGCGTCAAGCCAAGCGTCGACGCCGTCGCCGGTCTTGGCCGAAATGGAACCGATCTTCGCCGCCGGGAACGACGTTTCCAGTAGATTCCGCGTGGTGTCGCATTCGTCCGGATTCAGGGTGTCTGCCTTGTTGAGGAGGATGTGGTCCGCCTCGTCCATTTGCAGTCGGAGAATATAGAGCGCGCTGGAATGCATGCGCGAATCACTTCTCTGCAGGACCTCGAGGACGCGGCCCGGGTCGGCAAGCACGGTCAGCGGCGCCAAGCCAATCTCGGGGTGCTTGTCTTTCAACGGCTGCATGATCGTGGCCGAAAGATCGGTGCAACTGCCGACAGGTTCGGCGATGATGGTGTCGGCCTTCTGTTTGACCAGCGACTGGACGGCGTCGATAAATCCGCCGAAATTGCAGCAGAAACAGCTTCCCGACACTTCTTGAATGCCTGCGCCGGAACGCGAGAGGAATGCCGTATCGACCAGGTCGGGCGCCTGATCGTTGGTGACGAGTCCAACGGAGCGGCCGCGCCCGGTCAGCCGGCGGGCGGACTCCCAAAGGAGAGTCGTCTTGCCGGAGCCGAGGAAGCCGCCAACGAGAATCAGTTTGGTTTTCATGAAGTGCCTCCCTTTGATGATTCGGGTTCTGTGCCGCAACACTCGCAAGAGCCGGGCCTTTCCGTCATGGCCGGTTCCAGCAGTCCGACGAAGAAGCGGGCTGCGAGAACGCCGCCAACGACGGGAGCCAGCACGTAGACATGAAAGAATCCGCCAACGCGATCGGGGAAGGCCGCGTCCCCCCATCCCATGATCCATGCCACCACGCGAGGCCCGAGATCGCGTGCCGGGTTGAGTCCCGCCTGCGTCAGAGGCGCGATCAGGCAGATGATCGAGGTCACGGTCAGTCCGATGAAGACAGGAGCCAGAGCATCATCCGGCCGTCCGACGTTGCAGCCTTCGGTGAGGGCGAAGATCATCAGCACCAGCAGAAAGGTCCCGAATGCCTCCGCACCCATGGCAAGCGGGAGCGAGACGGCCGCGGTTCCGCCGGGATTGGGATAGTATTCTCCGAACATCATGGCGGTTCGCACGGATTCCGCCGACCCGCGCACGATCTGATGGGCGCTCTCATAAGCCGTGATGGACGGGCCGAACAGCAAGTAGATCGCGAGTCCCGCCAGCACGGCTCCGACGAATTGTGCGCCAAGGTAGCCCGGCAGCTTGCGATACTGCATCCGGCCACTGACGGCCATGGCGACACTGACAGCCGGATTGAGATGCGCGCAGGATAGGTGCCGGGTGAGGTAGATGGCGAGCGTCACACCGATACCCCACGCCAGCGCGATCTGCATCAGTCCTTGGTGAGCACCGAAGAGGATGGCAACTGCGACCGATCCACAGCCAAATAGCACCAGCAAGAAAGTCCCGATTCCTTCGCCAATTAAATCGCGACCGAACATGCGTGTCCTCTCCGGATTGCCTAGTGGTTCGCCCGCCGCAAGAGCGACAGGAGTTCGTCGATGGCGTCCCGATAGTCGCGCAGCGTGGCTGTCCATGTTTCCAGGCAGGACCGGCCGGTATCGGTCAGCGAAAAGATCCGTTTGGCGGGTCCCGTGTCGCCCGTGTCCCACGCAGCCGTCACCAGCCCCTCATCGGCCATTTCCTTCAGTGCGCGGTAGATGCCCGGGTGATCTGGTTCCCGCCCGGAGAACAACTGCATGTTCGAGAGGCTCTGCGCAATCTGGTAGCCGTGCGCTTCTCCGAGCGCGAGAAACGACATAATGCCCGGGCGCAGCAACCGGGGAAGCGATTTGCCGGTGCATGGGCATTGCGTAGATATTGCCATTAAGTGTTCGCCACACATAGATGTGATCAACAAATAGTGTATCCCGTTGCCGGCCCGTGTCAAGGCCGATCCCGGGTTGGCTGTCCTTGCAACACGACCAAGGCCGAGAGACGCCTTGACATGTATTGCACTGTGCAATACACTTATGGTAGGCGTCACGTCCGTTCTTCATGCTACGATCCGGGTGCCGGAATCATGACAAAGACCAGTCAACTCATGGTACGTCTCGACGAGGACAGCAAGTCATCCGTCGCGAAGGCCGCCGATTTGCGCAGAGTCAGTATTAGCGACTACGTCCGGATGGTGACCGTGGCGCAGGCCCGCCGCGAGGTTGCCCAGGCGGAACAGAATACGGTTTGCCTTACGCCAGAGGAGCAGGTCGCCTTCTGGCAGGCACTCCATGCTACGCCGGAGCTGACAGAAGCCCAGCGAGAACTCGGGCGGACCATGCGGGGTGATCCGTGAACGGTATCGCCGTGCCGGCCGGCTTTCGCTGGGAGCGTTTGCATCAGACTCATCCCCGGCGGCAGTTTCGCAGTGGGCAAGCGGAAGTCGACGATTGGCTTCGCACCAGGGCCTGGCAGCACCAGAAGAAGCATCTTTCGATAACGAAGGTCCTGCTCAACGATGACGACCGGATTGTCGGTTATTACACACTCGCCACGGGCCAAATCGACTTCAGCGACCTGCCGGACGACGTCAGCCGACAGCTTCCACGCCGATCGTTGCCTGTGGCCGTGTTGGCGTGGCTCGGGGTGGCAGAGCCATGGCATGCACAAGGGTTCGGCCGCATCCTGCTGGCACAAGCGCTTCGCGACTGCTATGACGCAGGCAATACCTTCGCCTTTGTTGCGGTCATCCTTGACTGTCTCACCGACGCCGCCAGACGGTTCTATCAGAAATGGGACTTCGCGGAGTTGCCCGGGCATCCGTACCGGTTGTTCGTCAGCTACCGGCAACTCGAAGCAATGATGCAGGAACATTGAGTCTTCGACCATGGTTCGCGACCAAGTCACGGCCCTTGTTCAATCGTCCGTACGATCTCGTCCAGCAACGTTTGCCTGATGTGAAGCGTCGATACGGCGGGCAGCGACCGGGGGATTGCGGCAACCTCGGCTTTCGATCTATGCCCGCGCCGGACAACTCTCAATACGGCGCCGATCGTGCCGTGAACGGGCATCAATAACTGCCGGGCGGAGATGGACCAAGGGCCCGGTGTCGCAAACGACCACGCGTGCGATTGGCTCAGTCGTGGCCATGAATTCGCCAACTCCACGTCTTCACCCCTTCCAGGAAGTGGCGGCAACCGTTCGGGCCGCGCCCGGGAACATCGCACCCCCTCACACCGACCGCTTCGGCCGTGGCACTTTCGCGGGGGCTTCGCCGTGGGGGCCGCGCTTGCGGCGGCGGCCGCGCTGTTGGCGGGTGGCGTGTTCGAGGTGGGCTTCGTCAACGGCCTTGCCGATTTGCTCGCGCATCTGCTGAATGCGGTCGCGCAGCGCGGCGGCGCGCTCGAACTCAAGCGCTTCGGCCGCGGCAAGCATCTCGGCCTCCAGCTCGCTGAGGTACTCCTCGGTAATGTACTGCGACTGGTCGCTCCGTCCCACCGCGGCGTTCGCCCGCTGGTGGGCCGAAGTCTCGGCTTCGATGCCGGCGCGAATGCTCTTGCGGATCGTCTCCGGCGTGATGCCGTGCTCGCGGTTGTACTGCTCCTGCATGGCTCGCCGGCGGGTGGTCTCCTCGATCGCGCGCTGCATCGAGTCGGTCACCCGGTCGGCGTACAGGATCACTTTGGCGTTGACGTTCCGGGCGCTGCGGCCGATGGTCTGCATGAGCGACGTCTCGCTGCGCAGGAAGCCCTCCTTGTCGGCGTCGAGTATGGCGACCAGGGACACCTCGGGCAGGTCGAGGCCCTCGCGCAGCAGGTTCACGCCCACCAGCACGTCGAACTCGCCCTGGCGCAGGTCGCGTAACAGTTCCACGCGTTCAAAGGCGTCCAGGTCGCTGTGCAGCCACTTGCAGCGGACGTCCTGCTTCTCGAAGTACGCCGCCAGGTCCTCGGCCAGCCGCTTGGTGAGCGTGGTCACCAGAATGCGCTCGCCGGTCGCGGCCCGGCAGCGAATCTGTTCGGTCAGATGCGGCACCTGCGTGCGCGCGGGCGCGACCTCGATTTCCGGGTCCAGCAGCCCGGTGGGCCGAATCACCTGCTCGACCACCTGCCCGCCGGCCTGCTCGATTTCCCAGGCCGCCGGCGTGGCGGAAACGTGGATCACCTGGTTGATCCGCGATTGCCATTCGTCGAATTGCAGAGGGCGGTTGTCCAAAGCGCTGGGCAGCCGGAAGCCGTGCTCCACCAGGGTCACCTTCCGGTTGTGGTCGCCGTGGTACATCCCGCGGATTTGCGGGACGGTCACGTGCGACTCGTCGACGAACAGCAGGAAATCGTCGGGAAAGTAGCTGAAAAGCGTGTCGGGGGCCGAGCCGGGCGGGCGGCCCGAAAGAGGCCGGCTGTAGTTCTCGATGCCCGGGCAGTAGCCCACCTCTTGCAGCATCTCGATGTCGAACCGCGTCCGGGCACTGAGCCGCTGGGCTTCGAGCAGCTTGCCCTGGCCCTTGAGTTGCTCCAGGCGGTCGGCAAGCTCCTTTCGGATTTCCGCCACCGCGCCCTCGATGCGCTCCTCGGGCAGAACGAAGTGCTTGGCCGGGTAGACAAAAAGCTGTTGCTGACGTTCGAGCACTTCGCCGCTGGTGGGGTTGATGAAGGAGAGCTGTTCGACCTCGTCGCCCCACAACTCGATGCGGTAGGCATACTGCTCGTAGCTGGGCCACACCTCGACGCAGTCGCCCCGCACGCGGAACCGGCCCGGCTGGAACTCGACGTCGTGCCGCTCGTACTGGATGTCGACCAGCTTGCTGAGCACGTGGTCCCGGTCGACCATTTGCCCCACTTCCAGCGCCACCATCATGGCCCGGTAGTCCTCGGGCGAGCCCAGGCCGTAGATGCACGACACGCTGGCCACGATGATCACGTCGCGGCGGCTGACCAGGGCACTGGTGGCGGCCAGCCGGAGCCGGTCGATCTCGGTATTGATCGAAGCGTCCTTTTCGATGTAGATATCGCGCTGCGGGATGTAGGCTTCCGGCTGGTAGTAGTCGTAGTAGCTAACGAAGTAGTGGACCGCGTTGTGAGGAAAATACTCGCGGAACTCGGAGTAGAGTTGCGCCGCCAGCGTCTTGTTGTGCGACATCACGAGCGTCGGTCGCCCGACCGCCTCGATGACGTTGGCCATGGTAAACGTCTTGCCCGAGCCAGTCACGCCCATGAGCACCTGGTGCTCCCGGCCTTCGCGCAAACCCTCGATCAGCCCACGAATCGCCTGCGGCTGGTCACCGGCGGGTTGGTAGGGGCTGACGAGTTGGAACACGGGTGTGGCCTATGCGGGGGCAGCGGCGGCGATGGTTGGCTCAATTGGACTCTTCCGTTTCCCGGTGCAGCCGGCCGGGTTGGAGTCCCGCGTTCAGGCGGTTTCGCCGCGCCGGCTGAAGCCGGGACCGGCCCGCACGTAGAAACGGAAGAGCCCTGGACTGTCATTGTACGCGGGCGGGCGTGGCGAGCGAAGGGCCGGTGGATGTGTACTTCGGCACCAGGGGGATGTACAATGGGGATATTCTCGCCGGACCAGGCCGTCCCCATTCCGCAAAACGAGCGCCCGCAGCGTCCTCACACGAGCAGTTCGACGTCGATGTCATGTGTTCTTCCCTCAAGAGTCGCCCGATGTTTCCCCTGCCGCTAACTTGCTTCGAAGAATACATGCTCTGCGACGATCGTCTTTCGCACCCGATGGTCGGATTCGGGCGTCTGCGTTTCTCCGGGCATCTGGACCGGAATGCCTTGGAAGCGGCGTTTTCCGAGGCGTTGCCACGGCATGTTCTGTTGCGCTGCAGCATTCAGCGCAACCGCCGCGGGCGGCCTGTTTGGATCGAGCACACTGACTGGAACCCCGGCGTGGAGTGGTGCACCGCCAACGGAGAGCGCGAGTTTCCGCAATCATCGCGCGCCGACATCGGCAATGCGCCGGGCACCCGGCTTTGGGCAATCGACCGCGGTCCGGGACATGACCTGATCTTGCAGGTGCATCACTGCGCAGCCGACGCGACCGGAATCAGCCAGGTGATGGAGGATCTGCTGATTGGTTACGCCCTGCGGCGCGGGGGCGCGCCGGACGTTGCTGTTCTTCCGCCTATGGACACCCAACGGCTGCAACGGCGGGGGACTCCCGGCCTGACTCCCCTGCGATGGCTGGGCATGGCGCACCGACAAGCCGTCGGTTTGCTTGGCGTCCGCGAGTTCCTCTCGCGCCGCCCGGTGCCGTTGATGGGCACGAAGGTGCCATTTGACGAATCCAGCCCGCCGGAGTCCTTTCCTTGCCCGCGCATCGTCGAATTGGAAGCTGAGGAAACGGGTCGTCTGCTGGCCGTGGCCAAGACGCTCGGCGCGACTGTGAACGATCTGCTGATGCGGGACCTGTTTCTCGCGCTGACGGCCTGGCGGGCAGAGTTGTCGCTGGGCAGCGATCAGGACTGGCTGCGGGTTACGGTTCCGATGAATCTGCGGACGCCGGCCGACGTGTGTATGC
Organism: Thermoguttaceae bacterium; assembly: GCA_034005525.1. GTDB lineage: Bacteria > Planctomycetota > Planctomycetia > Pirellulales > Thermoguttaceae > PWXP01. Next base: position 31,075 of record JAVEUP010000014.1, read on the forward strand.
CGATGGCGAACTCCGTCAGCATGGTGTTCGCGGATCGCCGCGGGATGGATGCTTCTGATCCGTCGATCTTGCTCGACGGCATCTGCCGGCAGATGAACCTGATCAAGAAGTGCCGGCTACAGTATACGTTCTTGGCCTCCCTGGCCGCGGCTCGCCGGTTGCCGGGCGGCCTGGCATCGCGCACGCGGGCCGAAGTTGTGCAATCGACGAGTTGCTTCTCGAACATCGGCGTCGCGCTCGCCCGCACCCCCCTGCCGCGCCGCGAGGGCCGGCTGGTGGCGGGCGACGTCGAACTGGAATCGGTCGACTTCGTCATCCCGCTGCGCCCGCACCTCCACGGCGCCTTCTGCGCCTACACCTATGCCGGACGCCTTCGAATTCTCCTTCATCACGACCCGCGGGCGATGGCAGACGATCTGGCGGAAGGTCTGCTGGACCGGTTTCTGCGGCAGATCCGCCAAACACTGGCGGCGGGTCGATGAGTGGGGCGACGACCGCTGCATGGAGTCGCCGGTTGCCGGGCCTGGACCATCACGATAGGCAGGGTGGGTCAAACAAGCCGCTTCTTCTATTGCGCAGCGGAATGAATGCGCCCAGCACACTTCGTTCCAGGAAGAATGAAAGCGATGCCCGGGGGCTTGACAATCGCGGTGGGCTAGCCGAAAGTGGGGTGCGGGCGTACGAGGCCCTTTCCGCGGTGGAAGAGGCTAACCCGGATGATTCATGACGATGTAGGGTGGTGACAAGCAAGCCAAGACCCTGGTGGGCCTGCGGTCGCTTGGCCGGGCCTGCTTCCAGCGCACGACGTGCAAACCATCCCGGGCGTGGCTTGCGCAGGCCCACCAAGGACTTAGGGCTCGCAAAGGAATAATCCGGGCTCAAGGGACGCGGCACGCATGATTCCTAGCAGGTGCAAAATGATCATTACCCTTCGCGTGGAGTGTGTTTGGGGGCCGAACCTTACGGAGGAGTGTATCCGAACGATCGAGATCGACCAGGGCGCGTCGCTCGTGGACGTGCATTATGCCATTCAGCACGCCGTGGCCTTCGACGACGACCACATGTTCGAGTTCTTCGCCGGCACCGGCCCGCGACGGCGAAAGATGTCGTTCGCTGAGGACGAGTACGGCGATTACGACGCCGACATGATGGGCGAAGTGACCCTGGAGCAGGTCTTCCCGTTGCCGAAGTCGATGAAGCTGTACTACCATTTCGATTTCGGCGACGACTGGATTTTCGAGATTCGCCGGAGCCGGAAGAAGCCCGCGCCGCCCGAACCGGGCGTGGAGTATCCGCGCGTCGTGGAGCGCATCGGGCCGGACCCGCCGCAGTATGGTCAGTGGGACGAGGAATGAGCGCACGAACCCCGGCGGTTGTGCCCTCAGAACCGCCGATGGGCTGTAACCAGGTCCATGCTGCGGATACCCCACACATCTGGGCTCTGATCCCCGGCTTGTCAAGGTGCAGTCGCGTCGACAATTGCATCAACCATCCAGCGGACCAGATTGAGCCACAACATTCACCCTGCAACGCCATCGTGTCGGCCTCGGCTATGCTTACCGTCTCGTCGATTAGTTGGCGCCGGGGCCTCGCAAGAATCCTTCCTGGCACTGGCCGGGGGGCTCTTGCAAGTGCCAGCACTTCGTGGTATTATGCCACCGCTGTAGGTGTTGGCGGGCCTGGGCAAATGGCGGGATACCCCGTCTTGGGCGGGGGGAATGTCATGTGGGCGACGCACGGAATTGATGCGCTTTCTCTGGTGGTGTGCGATCGAAAATGAATACAAGAGGAATAACGCTTCAGTTACCGATTACCGTATCGGATGACGAAGCCAGACTTCTGTTTGCCGTCAAGTTGTATGAAGTCGGCAGGGCATCGCTAGGGCAGGCGGCGCGCATGGCAGGCTTCTCCAAACGTGCGTTCATGGAAATCCTCGGACGCTACAACGTGCCCGTGTTCAACTATCCTCCCGATGAGTTGGAACGGGAGTTGCAGTCGTGAGCACCGCAGCCGTGGCCGATAGCGCGTGTTTGATCGCGCTGGAAAGGATCGACGCGCTGGACATTCTGCCTGCGCTCTTCGGAGAAGTGCTGATTCCTCCTGCGGTTGGCAGGTGAATAGCGATCACGGCAACCGGGAGGCAAAAGCCGAGCGGCAAATGAGGAATAACACACAACCGCTTTAGGAGCCCCTCATGTTCGAGCGTCTTTCGACCGGTTGGGAGTTGATGAAGCAGAGCTTCCGCGTATTGTGGATGGACAAGCAGTTGATTGTCTTTCCGGCGGTCAGCAGCGTGGCGTGCGTGCTGGTGCTGGCCAGCTTTGCGCTGCCGCTGTGGAATAGCCCGTACGCGCAGGTGGTGCTGGAGGAAGGGGAGGCGCCGCAGGACGCCGTGGCGTACCTGATCCTGTTCCTGTTCTATTTCGTCAACTACTTCGTCATTGTCTTCTTCAATTCGGCGCTGGTCGCCTGCGCGGTCATCCGATTGAAGGGAGGCGAGCCGACCGTGGGCGACGGGTTCCGCGCAGCCGCGGCCGTGCTGCCGCAGATCGCCGGATGGGCGCTGGTGAGCGCCACGGTCGGCGTGGTGCTCAGGATCATCGAGTCGCGGTCGGAAAAGGCCGGCCAGATCGTGGCGGGCCTGCTCGGCATGGGCTGGACGGTGCTCACCTACTTCGTTGTGCCAGTCCTGGTCGTGGAGCGGAAGGGACCGGTCGAAGCGACGAAACGATCGATGGCCATCCTCCGCCGGACCTGGGGAGAGGCCCTGTCGGCCAATCTCGGCGCGGGATTGATCTTCCTGCTTGTGGGCCTGGTTGCCTTGCCCGCGTTGATCCTGACCGTTGTGCTCGGGGTATTCGGGCTGGCGTCGGGAAGTGTCGCCCTGGCCGTAATCGGCTTCGGGTTGTTCATCCTCGTGCTGATCGGCATCTCGCTTGTCTCGTCCACCCTCCACACCATCCTGCTGGCGGCCCTTTACGTATACGCGGCCGAGGGCCGGGTGCCCGGAGCGTTTGACGGGCAGGTGCTGGAAGGGGCGTTCGCCCGAACCTAACACGCCGGTCGGAGGCGGGAAGACGGGAGCGGCTTGCGGGGGCGCGGTAATCGCGGCGAGTTGGTCGAAGGCAGGGGTGGGGAGATCGCCTACTACACCGGCCGCGCAGCGCCCGGGTCGATGTGGCCAAGAGAAAGCTTGTTCGGCCTTCGGCCGCGCCACTTACTGCCCAGGGTGGTCAAGTTCTGTGCAATTGAGGCCGGGCTGAAAGAGAGCCTCCTTGCCAAAGATACTCACCCGGGCCGCTTTCCTGCGTCCAGCCGGGTTCTTTGTGCCGCAGAGGCCCATTCCGCGCCCTTATGGCATCGTGTTTGCTATGCGGGACGAGAGAGTACGAGCCGTCGGCAGTTCGGGCTTGATCCGACGCGGCTCGATGGCCAATCGAAACTCCCCGTCACGCCAAGCCATAAGGTGATAGCAAGAATGAGCACTGCGGAGATTACGGACTCGCCATGTCGTGTGGCGGATGAGGAGCCTCCGGGTACGGCCGCGGCTTCCTTCACCCGCCTTCAATCCTCCAACGCTTTCCCTCCTCACGATCGTCAGCCGTCGGCGGCCCTCGAAGAGCCGGCCACTCCATGGGCGGCCGCTCTTGCGGCATCGCCGGGCGAGAGCGACGCTCCCGTCTTCGCGGCCTTCGCCGGCAGTCTCTCAGGCGGTCTGGCCGAGTTGCCGCGACGATTGGGGCCGCTGCCCCGGGCCCGAAGCAGCCCCGGCACGCGGGCTTTCCGTCGGCAGTTCTACGCCGGAGTGTCCGACGCACAATGGAACGACTGGCGGTGGCAGATTGCGCACCGCATCCGGACCCGGGCTGAATTGGAGCACATTCTGGCCCTTTCGCCCGACGAGCAGGAGGCGATCGAACGGGGCGGCGCCATGCTGCCGTTCGGGGTGACGCCCTACTATATGAGCCTCGTCTCGCGGAACGATCCACTCGAGCCGCTCCGCCGGTCGGTCATTCCCAGCAGCCTGGAGCTGGTCCGCGTGCCGGGCGAGGCCGACGATCCGCTCGGCGAGGACGCCCACACGCCGGTGCCCGGCCTGGTACACCGCTACCCGGACCGCGTGCTGCTGCTGGCCACCGACTTCTGTTCGACGTATTGCCGGTACTGTACCCGTTCGCGGGTGGTGGGGCACGGCGAAATGCCGCCTCGCGAGGGCCGGCTCGAGAAGGCCCTGGAGTACATCCGCTGCACGCCGGCCGTTCGCGACGTGCTCGTCTCCGGCGGCGACCCGCTGGCCATGAGCGACGAACGGCTCGAATGGATTCTCGCCCGGCTGCGGGCGATTCCCCACGTCGAATTCGTGCGGCTGGGCACCAAGGTGCCGGCCGTGCTGCCGCAACGGGTCACGCCCCAGCTCTGCCGCATGCTCAGGAAGTACCATCCCCTGTGGATGAGCCTCCACTTCACCCACCCCAGCGAGTGCACCCCGGAAACATTCGCCGCCTGCACCCGGCTGGCCGACGCAGGCATTCCGCTGGGCTCGCAAACGGTGCTGCTTCGCGATGTGAACGACAACGTGCCGACGATGCGGGAATTGGTGCATCAACTTCTGCTGATGCGAGTCCGGCCGTATTATCTGTACCAGTGCGACCCGATTTCCGGCTCGTCGCACTTCCGGACATCGGTAGCCAAGGGGCTGGAGGTTATCGCGGGCCTCCGCGGGCATACCAGCGGCTATGCCGTCCCCACGTTCGTCATCGACGCCCCCGGCGGCGGCGGCAAGATTCCCTTGCAGCCTGATTCCGTGGTCGGCCGCGAGGGCGATTTCCTGCTACTCCGAAACTACGAAGGCAAGGTATACCGTTATCCGGACCCCGTTGAGTGAACACATCATGCACATCGGATTGACGTACGACCTGCGCAAGGAGTACTTGGCGGTGGGCTACTCGGAGGAGGAGACCGCCGAGTTCGACCGGCCCGACACCATCGACGCCATCGAGGGCACCCTGCAATCGCTCGGCCACGCGACCGACCGCATCGGCAACGCCTGGCGGCTGGTCGAGCGATTGGCCGCTGGCGACCGCTGGGACCTGGTCTTCAACATTGCCGAGGGCCTGCGCGGAAATGCCCGCGAGGCACAGATTCCCGCCGTCCTCGACGTGTACGATATTCCTTACGCGTTTTCCGATCCTCTGGTGCTGGCCGTGGGCCTGGACAAGGGGCTCAGCAAGCTGGTGGTCCGCGAGGCAGGCGTGCCCACGCCCGACTTCGCGGTGGTTCGCAGTGCGGCAGACCTGGATGCGGTCGACCTGACGCTGCCGCTGTTTGCCAAGCCGCTGGCCGAGGGCACCGGGAAGGGAATCACTTCGGCATCGAAGATCGACCATCGCGAGGACTTGTGGCCCGTTTGCGAAGACCTGCTCCGCCGGTTTCCGCAGGGGGTGCTCCTGGAGTCGTTCCTGCCGGGCCGCGAGTTGACCGTCGGCCTGCTCGGGACGGGTAAGGCGGCCCGCGTGCTGGGAACCCTCGAAATCGTGCTGCGCGACGAGGCCGAGGCCGACGTCTACTCGTACGTGAACAAGGAGCGGTGCGAGGAACTGGTCGAGTACCGGCTCGTGCGGCCGGAAGGCGACCCCGAGGTCGCTCAAGCCGAAGCGATGGCCCTCAGGGCGTGGCGGGCGTTGGGCTGCCGCGACGGGGGCCGGATCGACCTGCGGTCCGACGCCCAAGGCCGGCCCAATTTCCTCGAGGTGAATCCGCTGGCCGGTCTGCACCCGGAGCATTCCGACCTGCCGATCCTTTGCACGGCAATAGGCATCCCGTACATTGAACTGATCCGCGAGATCATCGAATCGGCGGCGGCGCGATTGAACGAAAGCGGCGCCGATCGGCGCATTCTACGGGTGTAGCAGTGGGCGTGCAGTTGGAGTTGAACGCAGGGTAGCCGCCGACCAGTGCTCCGACGGGCAAGTCCGTCGGTGGCCCCTTATGCAATTCGAACCTGTATACATCAACGATGCCGTCGCCCCGAGACCAACGCATGCAACTACTCATTCTTCACAACGCGATTGAAGAAAGCGCAACGGCGGCCGATCTGGACGTGCTTGTCCAGGTGGAGGCGGTTTCCGACGCGCTGCGGCTGGGCGGCGGCACGGTCGAGACACTGCCCGTCACGCTCAACCTGGAGGCATTGCGTGCGGCCGTTGCTTCTGTTCGGCCCGACGTTGCCTTCAACCTGGTCGAATCGCTGGCCGGCTGTGACCGCCTGGCGCCGCTGGCACCCGCGTTGCTCGAGGTACTAAATTGCCCATATACCGGCTCGCCGGCGGACGCCCTGTTTCTGCTTTGCGATAAGGTCCGCGCGAAGGAGCGGCTCTGCTGGGCGGGACTGCCCACGCCGGAGTGGTTCGTGCACGCGGGAATGTCCCGTTCGTCGGGTCTTCGGTTTCCAGATTCAGAGCCGTGTGGCGCGCGGGTGAACCCGGCTGCTGAGACAGCCGGAACCACCCACCCTACGGCTGCCGATTCCCCGACGTCGCCACAGCAGTACATTATCAAGCCGATCCACGACCATGCTTCCTTCGGGATTCATGCTGATTCGATCATCTCGGTCGGCGACGAGGACGCTGTCCACGAGGCACTCGCCGAGCGGGAGGAGCGGCTCGGGCGGGTTTGCTTCGCCGAACGGTTCATCGACGGCAGGGAGTTCAACCTGTCGATCCTTGCGGGGCCCCGCGGTCCCGAAGTGCTGCCGGCCGCGGAAATCCTGTTTGTGGACTTTCCGGCCGGCGAACCCCGCATTGTCAACTACGAAGCCAAGTGGGAACCTGAGTCGTTCGTCTATCGGAATACGCCGCGCCGGTTCGACTTCCCGGATTCGGATCGGGCGCTCCTTGTGGAACTGGCCGAGCTTACGGAGGCCTGCTGGCACCTGTTTGGGCTGCGCGGCTATGCGCGGGTGGACTTCCGCGTCGGTCTGGATGGGCGCCCGTGGATTCTGGAGATCAACGCGAATCCGTGCCTTTCGCCCGATGCCGGTTTTGCAGCCGCGGTCGATCGCGCCGGCTATTCGTTCCGCGACGCCGCGGATCGAATTGTCGCCGACGCTCTCGGCGAATACCGGCACCTGCCCGCCGCGGTTCGAACCCGCCGCCCACCGCCTGCGCATTGGCCGCCCGATTTCGACAATATCGCCGGGCTTCGGCGCGCTGATGCCAGGTAAGTCATTGAGGAGTCTATTCATGCCGGTCGTCTGGAAAGCGGTCGTGCTGTTGACAGCATCCAACGTGTTCATGACCTTCGCGTGGTACGCGCACTTGAAGGATCTGAACCACAAGCCGTGGTTCATTGCGGCCGTGGCGAGCTGGACCATCGCATTCTTTGAGTATATGCTTCAGGTGCCGGCGAACCGGATCGGATACAGCACGTTGGATCTGGCTCAATTGAAGATACTGCAGGAGGTAATCACGCTTTCGGTGTTCGTGCCGTTCGCCGTTTTGTACATGCGGCAGCCGGTTCGGCTCGATTTTGTCTGGGCTGCGCTATGCCTGTGCGGCGCCGTGTTCTTCGTGTTCCGAAACCCGCCCGTCCCGCACTGACGACTGGAAGTGGCCTTACGCATGTTCCGCATTCGCCGCATCCACGACGACGTGCTTCCGGTCAACCAGGACGCGATCCGGCAGGCGGAACGCATCCTGGAGGAGCACTTCACCGCAGCGAGCCGGGAGGAGTACCGCGGGCTGGCGGACAGGCTGCGGAACCCTTTTCGGCAGCAATTCCGAAGCGTGCTCCTGGTGGCCGAGCGTCAGCGGGGCCGGGTTGCGGGCTTTGCGTTCCTGATGATCGACCCGGAACTCGGCTTCGCCTACCTCGACTTCATCGCCTCGGCCAAGGAGATGACCGGGCGGGGCATCGGCGGGGCGCTGTACCAACGCGTCCGGCAGGAGGCGACGGCGCTGGGGGTGAAAGGGCTGTTCTTCGAGTGTCTGCCGGACGATCCCGCACAGTTCGATGATCCGGCCGTGCGGAAGGAAAACACCGCACGGCTGCGGTTCTACGAGCGTTTCGGCGTGCTGCCCATCGCCGGAACGGACTACGAGGCGCCCATCAAGCCCGACGACCGCGGGATGCCTCACCTGATGTTCGACGGGTTGGGCCGCGGAGAACCCCTGCGCCGCGATTTCGCCCGCAAGGTGGTGCGGGCCATTCTGCAACGCAAATATGCGCATCTCTGCCCGGCCGACTACGTGGACATGGTCGTTCGTTCCTTCCGTGACGATCCGGTCCGGCTGCGCGAGCCCCGCTATGTGAAGGCGCCGGCGCAAGACGGGCCGGTCCTTCGGCCCACCGACGACCTGGTCGCCCTGGTGGTCAACGACAAGCACGACATCCACCACGTGCGTGAGCGGGGTTACGTCGAGGCGCCGGTCCGCATTCCGTCCATTCTCGCTGCGCTGGAGCCGACGGGCGCCTTCGAGCGGATGGTTCCCCGCGCGTACCCCGACCGGCACATTCACCGGGTTCACGATCCGGCATTCGTCGGTTATTTGCGCCGCGTGTGTGCCGGGGTAGGGCAGGGGAGGGCGGTCTACCCTTACGTATTCCCCATTCGCAACTTCGCCCGGCCGCCGAAGGAGCTTTCCGTCCGGGCCGGATACTACTGCATCGATACGTTTACGCCGCTCAACGCGAACGCCTACCTGGCAGCGCGCCGCGCGGTCGACTGCACGCTCACTGCGGCCGACGCCTTGCTGGCCGGCCGGCGTGTGGCGTACGCCCTGGTCCGGCCGCCGGGGCACCATGCGGAACGGCGTTGCTTTGGCGGCTTCTGCTACTTCAACAACGCCGCGATTGCGGCGCAGTACTTGACCTCCGTCGGCAAGGTGGCCATGCTCGACGTCGACTACCACCACGGCAACGGGCAGCAGGATATCTTCTACCGCCGCGACGACGTACTGACCGTGTCGATCCACGCCAGCCCGAACGTCGCCTATCCCTACTTCAGCGGATTCGACGACGAGCGCGGCGAAGGCCCCGGCGAGGGCTTCAATCGGAACTTCCCTCTGCCGGAGCACCAGGACGGGCCCGCATATCAGAAGGCCCTGGCCAAGGCGCTCCGCGTGGTGGCCGAGTTCAACCCGAGCGTTCTGGTGCTCGCCTTCGGCCTCGACACTGCCAGGTCCGACCCGACCGGCACCTGGAACCTGTCGGCAAAGGACTTTCAAGCCAACGGGCGGATAATTGCCGGGCTTGGCCTGCCCACCCTGGTCGTCCAGGAAGGCGGATATCGGACCCGCACCCTGGGCGTCAATGCGAGGCATTTCTTTGAGGGGCTGTTGACTGGTCCATAGATTCGACTCTTCTGTTTCCGGGTGCCGCCCGCGCCCTGCTGGAGTCCCGGCTTCAGCCGGCGCGGCGAAACCGCCTAAAGCGGGCACCTGGAAACGGAAGAGCCGTCGAACCCAACTTGTCCGTGAGGGAGTCTTTCCGGATTTTCCGCTTCGCTGAACTTGACAACGGATATACAATCCTTGTATATTACATAGGGAAGTGAGGTGCAAAATGAGCACAACAACGGTCAACATAGCCTTCCAGGAGAGCCTACTCCGGGAGATCGACCAGGTTGCGCAATCGGAGTCGCGAAGCCGTTCCGAGCTTCTGCGAGAGGCTGCTCGTGCATATATCGAGCGCAAACGACGATGGGCCGACCTCTTCGCCGCCGGCCGGCAGATTGCCGAAGAGAAGCAGCTCCGGCCCGGCGACGTACAGAAAGAAATCCGGGCCTATCGCAAAAGCAAGGCTTCGCGGCGATGAACACACCGCGGCTCGTTCTCGATTCCAACGTTGTTATCTCGGGCGTTCTGTTCGGCGGTCCACCGGCCCGCCTCTTGATGCATGCTCTGGAAGGTTCGATCCGGTGCTTCGTGTCGATGCCAATTTTGGACGAGATACGCGATGTCTTGCAGCGGCCGAAGTTCGGCCTGTTGCCCGAACAGGCATTCGGGCTAATTGAGGAGTTGCACGACCTTTGCCATATCGTTACGCCGCAAAGAAAAGTCCGAGTTATCACGGCCGACCCTGCCGACAATGCCATTCTGGAATGCGCAGTCTGTGCGCAAGCCGACCTGATCGTTTCAGGCGATTCCCATCTGCTCGACTTGCGCTGTTGGAACGGCATTCGGATTCTCGCTCCGGCCGACGCCGTGAAGGAGATCGAGGGCCGACCGTTGAGTTCCTGATGTTATGGAGCAATGAATGCTATGCCGAAGAGTCCTTCACATTCGGCCGAATTATGCCCCTGCACCTTTCGCCACAGCATCGTGCACGGCGATCGCGATCAGGTGCGCGCTATTGTCGAGTCGACCGGGTTCTTCAATCCGGAAGAGATCGAAATCGCGGTCGAACTCGTCGACGAGCGGCTTGCCAAGGGGGCGGCCAGCGGGTATGAGTTCGTCTTCGCCGACGTTGGCGGTGAAACGGCCGGCTATGCGTGCTTCGGGCGCGTTCCCCTAACGCAATCGAGCTTCGATCTGTATTGGGTGGCCGTGCGCGCAGGCCAACAGCGGGGTGGTTTGGGACGCGCGCTGGTCGAGGAAGTGGAACGGCTCGTTGCCGAAATGGGCGGCGGACGGGTTTACGCCGATACATCCGGGCGCGGGCAATACGCACCCACGCGCGCCTTCTACGCGGCCATGGGATACTCCCAGGCCGCCGTCCTGCCGGATTTTTTCGCGCCGGGCGACGATAAGGTCGTCTTCGCGAAGCCGGTCATTTCGTTGGCTTCGACTGGACGGCGTGGGGCGGGGCCTGACGGCGGTTGAACCTCATGACCCGCATCCAGCGTTCGGAATGAACGACCCCGAATGTGAGTACGCCAAGACCGGCGGTGGCCGCCAGGCCCAGCGGCGGGAGCGGTTGCAGCGTGAAGGCGCGGGCCAGAGCCGGAATATAGATTACGCCAAGCTGCAGGAGCAAGGTCAGGCAAGTCAACCCGACCAGTGCCAGGTTGCGGCCGAAGCGGAAAGGCCGCTCAGAGAGCGCCCGCAACCCCCAGGCCTGGCCGATCTGTGCAAAACCGATGGCGGCGAACAGGATGGTTTGCCACTGGCCTTCGCGCGGGCTGAAACGGTGCCACGCGCCAGCCAGAAGCAGGGCGGCAAGGCAGATGAACACGCCCATCCAACCGACGTGCAGAAGGGTGGCGCGGTCGAGGACGGAAGCATCGGGCCTGCGCGGCGGGCGGGTCATAACGTCGCGTTCGGGGCGCTCGAGGCCCAGGCCAAGGCCCATCAGTCCGTCGGTCAGCAGGTTCAGCCAAAGCAGGTGCAAGGGGCGCAGCGCAATGCCTCCGATGCCCGCCAGCGGTGCGAGCAGCATGACCAGAACCTTGCCCAGGTTGCCGCCGAATGAAAACTTGATGAACCGCACCAGGTTGTCGTAAATGGTGCGGCCCTCCTCGACCGCGGCGACGATGGTAGCGAAGTTGTCGTCCAGCAACACCATCTCCGACGCTTCCTTCGCCACGTCGGTGCCGCTGATGCCCATGGCCACTCCGATTTCGGCGCGGCGCAGGGCGGGCGAGTCGTTTACGCCGTCGCCCGTCATGGCGACAATATGGCCGCGCTGCTGCAGGGCCGTTACGATTCGCAGCTTGTCCTCAGGGGAAACACGCGCGTACACCGTGATCCGTTCGACCCTGTCCAACAACTGGGCGTCGGAAAGGGCCGCAAGTTCAACGCCGGTCAGCACGTCCGGTTCCCTGCCCTCGGGCGCGAGGTGCAGGTTGCGGGCGATGGCGGCGGCGGTCGCCGGGTGGTCGCCGGTAATCATGGCCGTGCGAATGCCCGCCGCATGGCTCTTGGCAACGGCGGAACGTGCCGCGTCCCGCGGGGGATCCATCATGCCCGCAAGACCACAGAACACGAACTCGCCCTCGACGTCGCCGGCAGTCGCGTGCGGTGAGGGTGCTGCGTCGAAACGCCGCATCGCGACGCCCAGTACACGAAGCCCATCGTTGGCCATCTGCTCGTTGCCGGCAAGGAACCGGCGGCGGGCACCGTCGGTGAGGGGCACAACCCGGCCGTTGTCGATCGCGTGCGTGGCCAATGCCAGCAGGCCGTCGGGCGAACCCTTCGAGGCGGCAAAGACGGGCGCCGAGAACGCGGCGGGCAGCGCGCCGTCACTCGCGTCGCCACGGTGGAGGGTAGTCATGCGTTTGCGCCCGGAATCGAACGCAAACTCCGCCAGGCGGGGCAGGACCGCCGCGAGCGATTCCGTGCGGATCCCGAATCGCTCGGCCGCGACCAGCAGGGCCGTCTCCGTCGGATCGCCGATCGAACGCGGCGGCCCGCCCGGATGGTCGCGATCGAAGATCAGGTGCCCGTCGTTGCACAGCGCCGCCGCCAGCAGCAGCGGCGCTGTCTCGGAATCAGCCTCCGGCGGCAGCGGCAGTGTGTCGGCCAGGGAAAGGTCATGGTGCAAAGTGTGCAGCCGCGTGACCGTCATCCGATTCTCCGTCAGGGTGCCCGTCTTGTCGGTGCAAATGACCGTGACGGCGCCCAGGGTTTCCACCGCAGGCAGTTTGCGGATGAGGGCGCGGCGGTGGAGCATGCGCCGGGCGCCGAACGCGAGTGTGGCGGTAATCACAGCAGGCAGCCCTTCGGGCACGACGGCCACGAGCAGACTGACGGCGGTCAGCAGCACCAGGGTGAAGGGTTCGCCGCGAAGCAGGCCCATCGCCAGCAAACCCGCGGCGGCGATCAACCCGGCGATGGAAAGGTGCTTGCCCACCTCGGCCATCTTGCGTTGCAGCGGGGTGCGGCCCGCCTCGATGCCCTGGATCATTCCGGCGATCTTGCCCAATTCCGTATGCATGCCGGTGCCGGTCACCACGCCCGAGCCCCGGCCATGCACGACCGCGGTGCCCAGGTAAGCCAAATTCGTGCGGTCGCCCAGCGGCAGTTGTTCACCGGCAAGGGCCTCGGTCTGTTTGCGGACGGCTTCCGATTCGCCGGTCAGGGCCGCCTCCATCACCCCGAGGTTGGCGCAATCGATCAGCCGCAGATCGGCGGGCACGATGTTGCCGGCCTCGACGAATACGATGTCGCCGGGGACCAGGTCGCGGGCGGGGAGCTCGTGCAACGCACCATCGCGGCGGACGCGAACGATCGGTGATGTCAATTGTTTCAGCGCCGCAATGGCCTTCTCCGCCCGGTATTCCTGGATGAAACCCAGCATGCCAAACAAGATCACAATGGCCAGGATGGCGATGCCTTCGGTCAAATCGCCGAGGAAGAAGGAGAGCCCCGCCGCGGCGAGAAGAATAAGAATGAGCGGCTCGACGAACTGGGCTAGGAGCATCTTCCACGCCGGGCGCGAGATGGTCTCGCGCAACTCATTCGGACCGTAGCGGTGGAGGCGGGTGGCGGCCTCGCCCGCAGTGAGGCCGCCGGTCGCGGCCTGCCGGTCCGCCAGGACTTCGCCGACGCGCTGGGTATGCGGAGCGGTCATCAGAGCCATCTCTTCCGGCGGAAAAAACCGAGCATCCCGACCGTTACCAGTAGCATGATGCCCAGCACGGCGGGATACGCCCACTTCCAGTGCAGTTCCGGCATGAATTCGAAGTTCATGCCGTAAATGCCTGCAATGAACGTAAGCGGGATGAAGATGGTGGCGATCATCGTCAGCACCTTCATGATGGCGTTCATGCGGTTCGACAAGCTGCTGAGGTAGATATCGGTGAGGCCGGCAAGGATGTCGCGGAGCGTTTCGACGGCGTCGAGCACCTGGACGCTGTGGTCGTACAGGTCGCGCAGGTACACGGCGGTGCTCGGCGCCAGCACCTCGCTCTCGGTGCGCTGCATCGCGGCGGTCATTTCGCGCATGGGCCACACGGCTTTGCGCAACGTGGCCAATTGGCGTTTGAGAAGGTGGATTTCTCGATGCACGCTCTCTTGAGGATCGGCGAGCACTCGGTCTTCGAGTTCGGCGGCGGTTTCGCCCATCTGCTCCAGAATGACGAAGTAACTGTCGACGGTCGCGTCCAGCAGCGAGTAGGCGAGGTAGTCGGCTCCAGAGCGGCGCACCCTGCCCTTCGCAGTCCGCAGGCGCTCGCGGATGCCGTCGAACACGTCGCCCGGCTGCTCCTGGAAGGAAAGCACGTATCCCTTGCCGATGATCAGACTGACCTGTTCGATAAGCAAGGCGCCGTTTCGGAAATCGAGCATCTTGACGACCACGTATACGTAGTCATCGAACACCTCGACTTTGGGCCGCTGGTGGGTATTGAGAATGTCTTCCTGGGTGAGTGGGTGCAGCCCAAACGCGGCTCCCAACTCTTCAATAACCGCCGGTTCGTGCAACCCGACCACGTCGATCCAAGTGACGGTGGGCGACCGGCGGAAGGCGGCGTACGCGGCCGGCTCGACGCCCGTATGCTCTTCGAGACGCTGCTCGGTGTAGTCCATCACACGGATGTCGACGTTGGGGGTCTTTTGCTCGCCTACATGTACCAGGCTGCCGGGCGGAAGGCCCGCCTTCTTGCTGCCTGAAATGCCAAGCGGCAGTTTTGCCAAACCTTGCAGCTTCCGACGCCTTGTCCTCCGTGGCCGCGGCGATGGGGATCGGCGGGGCCAGCCTCTTCGGAGACCAGTGGCGGATCCGCGACCGCGTCGGACAATCGACCTATGTGTCCATCCACATGGAGCCCCGTGCAACATGACGACAAGCCCCCAATGACATCCCGGCGGGGCTGGATTTGGCCGGCGGAGGGGGGCCGTTGGCGAAGCCGGTCACTTTGCCGGCCTCGCCTGGACGGCGTGGCACTGGGCGCACCGCGTCTGATGCCGGCTGAGCTTAACGCCGCACTTCGAGCAACGGCGGGCCTTCAGTTTCAAAACGTACGTCGTGCGAGGGCGGCTTCCCACTGGGAATGGCAGGGTCGCATACAATATCATCCAACCCCTTGTTTTCCCGTGTAATAGCGCTCGCGGTCTCTTCGGCTTGGGTGCTATTGAACGCATTACATGCGGTTAGCGCGCCGGTTTTCGTGCCGGTCGGGACCGGGGCCGTGGGTTCTGCCGTCGCCCGGGCGATATGCTCGGGAGTTACCTGCCGGTAGTTGGCGTCGGCAATCGCTTCGGAGTGGCCCAACCACGCCGCGCACACGTGGGAGGGAAACACGTCGGCCAGTTCCGTGGCTCGGGTTGCCCGCAGACTATTCCAGGGCTTCGGCCACGGCTTCAGTCCTGCCCTCACGATTGCCCGGGAAAACCACTTACATTCGGTCGAGTGCCGCAGGGTCGGAAAGATGTACTCGGCACCTTCCGGGGCCGCCTCCGATGCCTCCAACAACGCCCGTTGCACTTCCGGGAAGATCGGGCACACCCGCACACCGCCGCCCTTGTGCCGGGCCGTTTTGCTTGCCCGGATGCTCATGGTCCAAGTCGCCCAATTCACGTGCACCCATCGCATTGTGCGAATCTCGGAAAACACCCGCAGCCCCATGTACCGGGCCATAATGACAAGCAACCGTTGTTCATCGTTGGAACACTCGGGCAACACCCGTTCGATAACTTCACGCCCGACAAACACTTGCCTTTCCCGATTCGGTCGAACCGCACCCGCCAGCTTGACAAACGGGTTATTGTCGATGATGCCGTATTCGAGCGCCTTAGCGAAGAATTGTTTTGCGTGCCGTGCCCGCAGCCGTGCCGAGTTCTCGGCATACTTCTTCTCGGTTCGCAGCCAGGCCGCCAACTTATCGGCATCGGCCGTGGTGATTTCGTGCAGGGGCTTGTCTGCTCCGAAGTATTCCACCAGGGCCGCTTGCGAATCCCGCCACGTCCCCACCGTTCCGCTTGCCACGTCGCCGCCGGCCATTCGCTGCCGGATGTAATCGTCGATGAAAGCCGCCAGGTAGGCCCGCGGCCTATCGTCAAGCAAGCCGGCCGACACCAGCCGCCCCCGTAGCGTGTCGGGCAGCTTGGAAACCCACGCCGCCGTGGGCCCGTCGAGCGGTGTATTCAAGACTTGCGCTTGCAACAGCCGTTCAACCATGCCCTTGGCCGTCTCGGCGTCTTTCCGCGCACACCGGCCCGTCCGCACCGTTTTTCTTTTGCCGTCATGGTTGAAAAGGATTCGCCAGCCGGCTTTCCCATCCCTTGCCAATGAAGCCATGTCATCTGCCCTTTCTGGAAAGGGCCCCCACCGGGTTGCAATGCCTGCTTGCCAAACGACAAGAAGAACCCCGATGGGGGCGTGTTCGGTTCGGACAGCGTTTGACACTAGAAGCAGGCATTGCACTTACATTATTCGGTTTGCCGCCGCGGCAGTCAATAGGGCGTGCTCCCCGGTTTCCCTTCGGCCGGTCGAATCGCCACACAACGCCACCCATGGGCCCGCAGCAACGCTTTCAAGATTCGCCGTAGGGCAACGATCGTTCCCCCGCCGCCCGGGTGCGCCGGGGCCCGCAGGGTGATGATAAACTCCGGCCGGTCGGGCTTGTCCGCCATGTGTGTTTCCGGAAAAAAGTCTCAGCACCAAAACCGAAACCTCTTATTTCTCGGGTTTTTTGAGGGTTTCGGTTTTCTTGCTTTCACGCCCCTAGTACAAATGCACGTGTCGGCCGCCCCCCACCGGGGCCCGGGGGAACGTCCTGCCATTGGCCCACGCCGGCCGTCACAAGTTCGGCAAGTGCCATCTCGGCCTTGTCGGCGTCGCCGCCGTAGCCGTGATGCCGAATATCCCGGGGCGTAACCCGACCGCCCAACCGCCCGATCAGTTCGGCCAACTGCCGCCGGGCCGTGTCCTCTTCGGTTTCAGATAGCTGTGAATACAGCCGCCGGGCTTCGTGGCCAAACCACCGGGCCAGCTTCACGCCGGCCGCCACGCTGTCGGCGTCGATGCACTCGGGGCCGGCCGTGCTGTCGCCGTCGACCAGCCGCACGAGGTGAACCAACAGGGCAAGCCGTGCCGCATACGCTTCCAACTTGGCCCACACCGCTGCCAGTTCGCCCGATAGGGCCGCCGTCTCTTCGGCGTGTTCATCGAAGAACGAAACCCATTGCCGCTTCGCTTGGCCGTCCAACCGCAACGTCACCGGCTGGGGTTCGCCGTCCGGCCCGGGTTCCGGTTCCAATTCGTACAACCGCCGGAAGAGTTCGGCCATCGTCCATTCGCACGTGGGGGCAATATCGGCCTCCGTCCAACGCTTTGCCCGCCGTGGGGGCGATGCTAGCAGCAACCGGGCCGCCAGGCCGTCTTGAAAATGCTCGGGGCCGAGTGCCCGCCACAGCACCGCCGGCTGAATACAGCCGCACAACGACACCGCCGCCCGTGGGACAAAGATCGTTTTCGGGTTGCCAGTTTTTCGGTCGATGCATATCGACCGCCCGCCCCACAATTCAAGCCACTTCGGCGCGTCGCCGCTGCCCTTGGAGTACTTATCGAATGATCCCAACCAGCCGGCCAACTCATCCCGGGCACACAACAGCCCCCTTGGGTTCTGTAACAGCAACAGCGCCAGCGCCTCGAGGGTGCAATCGTCCGTCCAATATCGGGCCGCCGTGGGTTCGTCGGGCCGTTCCGGGGGTTCGCCGCCGGTTTTGCTTTTCCGCCAGGCCGCCAGTTCCTTTTCGTAGTGCAGCACGTCCACGCTGTGTGCCGCCACGGCTTCGGCATGTTCAGCCATGGCTTGCTTCTGCCATTGGCGAATCGGCCGCAACGCCAGTTCCATCGCCGGGCTTTTCGCCGTGCCCGATTCGGCAACCACCGCACTCCAAATAATGGCCGGTTCCTGCCAGCCCCGTTTCAGTTCCACCCGTCGGCTATTCCCCACGGCCGCCGCCAGGCCGGCCAGCAATGGCACCGCCACAAGCGCCTCATCGCACCCAACCGCCCGGGCCGCCGCCGACACAAAGCCGGCCATGGGTTCCGGTAGGGCCGCCGTGGGAAACGGCTGCCAGGGCAGGGCCGGGCCCACCGTCTTCGCCGCGACGGCCGGGGACTGGGGCTGCCAGTTTGGGGCATCGTCGGCCAGGCCGTGCAACGTCTCGGTCAACTCTGCCGGTTCGTGGGCGTCTCGGAGTTCAAGCCAGTCCCACAAGTCCCCGCCCGGTTCCAGCCCTTCCAAACGCAACACCTTTATCCGTGGGGCCGGCCGTAGGGCTGCCAGGATGCCGCCCACGGTCGATATGTACTCTTCGCCGGGTTCATCGGCATCGGGGCACAGAACCACGTCCTTGCCCGCCAAGGGCTGCCAGTCGGCCTTCTGCGGGGCTAAGGCCCCGTTCATCGAACACGTGGCCACCAGCCCCACGCTTCGGCCCGCATCGGCACACTTTTCGCCCTCGACAATGAAGACCCGCGGGGCGTCGGCCAACTCGGGCAGTCGATACAACGGCCGTGGTGGATCGGGCCCCCGTGCTGCCCACCCGTCGCCGGATCGGCTCACCATGCGAAACGTCTTGTCACCGTCCGGAAGATCGAACCGCACCACGGTCGCCACTTCCACGCCGGCCGCGTCATGGTAGGGCCACGTCGCCGTGGGCGAAGTGCCGACCGCCCTTGCCGTCGCCGCCGTAGCCGCCGCCAGGGTCGGGTAGGTTTTCGGTTTCGCTGCCGGCCGGGCCCGCTTGCGGTTTGCTGACTGGGGGCCGGTTCCGTCGCCGATGTACTCGGCCACCGCATCGACCGCCCGGGGCAACGTCCAACCATTCAACCATTGCAGGGCCGCCAGGCCGTCGCCGTTCCGGCTGGAAAAGCACTTGCGGCACAACAGGGCACCGGCCGCCTCATCGACCAACGAAAACCTATCGTCGCCACCGCACCGTGGGCAAGGGTGGTTTCGGCCGTCGAGAATATCGGCGTCGAGTCCGCCCACGGCCGCCAGGATTGCCGGCCACCGGCCTGCCGCCCGCTGTTTCAGTTCGCTTGCGTCAAGTCGTCTCGGCATCGTCCGCCCCCTGTGTCAGCCGATCGATCGCCCGTTCAATGTCGGCCGCCCGATAAAGCCGCCGGTTGCCCAGCTTGCACACGGGAATGGGGCCACGTGGAAACGTCAAATTCCACAGGCCGCTTTGGCTGATCGACAAAGCCGCCGCCGCCTCTTTGGCCGACCAAAGCAACTTAGCGGGGGCCGTGAAAGTGCTATGCATCGCCGCCCCCTTTCTGCCCCCCGTCGCCGGCTTCGCTTTCCAACCAGTCGAGAAGCCACCGGCCAAGGTAGACAACTCGGCTTCCCTGTTTGGCGAACCGCAGCCGGCCGGAACGTCGGGCCCGCCGTAGTCCGGCCGTCGAGAAGCCGGCCAACGTCAGGGCCGCATCGTCGTAAACGGCCTCGGGGGCGATGTGCAAACGTGTTTCCGCTGTCATCGTCTCGCATGTTCCTTTCTGTCGGCCGGTTGTGTCGGCAGACATCGGGCAGCATAGCAGACGATTTCCGAAAAGGGCCCGGTTGGGCTTCGGAGTGCAGTTAGAGTTCGCCGGTTTTCGCCGGTATCAGCCGGCCTACAGCCGGTCGCTTGGGTGCCGTTTGGGCAATTCCCGTTTCACCCGCTTTTCAAGATACGGGCGAATATCCCCCCACCGCCATTCTGCCGGCTGCCCGCCGCCGCCGGCCACAATCGGCAGGGGGAAGTCAGCATCTTCCTTCTGCCAGTTTTGCAGGGTTCGCTTGGCCCTCCCCGCCACGCCGGCCGCTTGGAGAAGTCGCACACAAAAGTCATCGTGGGGGCTGTCGCCGGGGCTGTTGGGTATCGGCTGTCCCGTCGCCCGCAGCCGTTCCAGGCCGCCCTTTACCCATGGGATAAGTTCGTTGGGCCAGTACTCGGCAAAATGTTCGATAGACAGGCCCGCCACGGCCGCTTGCCGGCTCAGTTCCGCAAGGTTCCGTGGCTCGGGTTGCCCCGTCGCTTCCGTCCACCCCGTCAGGTCAGCTTTGCAGGGTAGAGCGTTGCGAAGATCGACCAACGCCGCCCGGTATGCGGAGCTCGCGGCTTTGCCCGGGGCTGGGGCCGCCGCCATAGCCGCATCGACCAACGCCAGAACCGGCCCGGTTGGCCAGACCAATTCGGCCGTCAACAACTCGACACCGCCGGCCAGTGTGCCGCCGCTTTTCGTCGCCATCAGAAACCTACCTTTCTACAATCGGGCCGGGCCCGGTCGGGCCGCTGGTCGAAAGGTAGACAAACCGGCCGCCCGCCGTGCCCGCTTGGCCAGGAGTTGCGCAACCCGCCGGCCGTCCCGTGTGTGTTCAGTGTACCACGGCCGCCGCCGCCGCAACAGTCGGCCGCCCGTCAAACCGCTGCCAGCCGGGCCGCCAGGGGTTCAAGCCGCTTGCCGAGTTCATCGAACCGCTGTTGGGCCCGGGTCAATTCGGCCTCCAGGTGGGCCTTTCGGCCCGCCAGCCCTTCGGCCTCTTGTGTGGCCCGCCGCTGCTTGTATTCGTCGGGGCCAGCCGCCCGGGCCCGCCCCAAAGCTTCCTGCCGCTGCGTTTCGGCATACTCCACTTCGTCGGCCAGCCGCTGCACTTCGCCGCCGGCCGCCGTCCATTCCCGCAGCAGCTTCCCGTGTTCGACCGCCGCTTGCGGGTCGACAACAATCTGCCGGGCCCGTTGTTCGGCATCGGCCGCTTGCTGCAGTTTGGCGTCGATGTCTTCCAGCTCCCAGACACACGGCCCGATCGTTTCGGCGTGTTTCTCTTCGGCCCGTTCAAGTTCGGCATCGGCTGCCCGGATAACGGCTTGGAGTTCGGCCTTGCGTTTTTCCAACGTCGCCGCCGTGGCCGCCAGGTCGGTCAAACGCCGTTTTTCCGCCGCCTTGTGGGCAATGTCGGCAAACTCTTCGGCCGACACACCGGCCGCCGTCAGGGCCGTCTCGATTGCTTGCAGGTCGGGCGTCCTCTTGCTGCCCGCCGCCGCCCGCCGGGCAAGTTCCAAAACGGTTTGGTAAGCCGTCTCACGCCGCCGGCCGAGTTCGCCGAGAAGTTTCTTCAAGTCCATCGTTCACGCCTCCAAATAGGTGCAGGCCCTGCATAAGGGCTTCTGTTTGTTCTCCGGTCGGTTTTGCCAGGCCGCAGTACCAGCGCCGAATATCGGCCCGCCACAGCCGGGCAAACGCTTCAGGGGGTGAAGTCTCGGCCAGTTCCCGCAGCTTCATGCCGACCAGCCGGTCGGGTTCGCCGGCCAACGCCGCCGCATATCGCCAGCCGGCCGACAAGCCGTAGTTTTCCAATTCCAACGATGCCATCGCCGCCAGGCCCAGCAGCCGGCCGATACGGGCCGCCGCATGTTGGGCAAGTCGAATCCATTGGCCGTCATGGTACGACCAGGGCACCGCCGTTTCACGGGCCGCCGGATGAACCGCCCGGGCCCACGCTTCCACCGCCGGCTTGATGCTCAGTTCGGCATCCTGGGGCAAGTCGTGAAACGTCCAACCCGACCGCACTACGTGGCCGAGTTCGTGGCCGAGAACGTCGGCCAACAGGCTTTCCAGGATTCGGCCGGTATTCGCACCGGGCCGCCCCGCCGCCGTCTCGGCCACCGTCTCGGATAGGGCCACGTCGCCCAACATGATGCACCCGCCGCGGCCACGCCACGGCCTCAAGTGCCGCCGCAACGCCACGTCCAAGCAATTGCCCGTCCACGCCAGGTGCCGCCGGCCGAGTGCCGAGTACGGGCTGGGCAGCGTCGATGCCAGGGCCACGTAACATCGGTCGCCCAACAGGCCGGCCGCCGCCCGTTCCAGTTCCGGGCGCAATTTGCCGATTCGTTTTGCAAGGGTGTTTCGGTTCATACTTCCATTCTCCGGGGGCCGTGCTGGAAGTCGAGTCACAATCGTCCAGTTTCTGGAACGATGTTACCGAAGGAAAACCAGTACCTTGGCCCCGCAGCTTTGGCACTTTGTGAACCGGGTCGTTCTGTCGCCGCCGTGGGACAGCGTTTTGTAGGCCAGCAGCCGCCGGCTACCGCATCGGGGGCATCGGGGCCAGCAGGCCGCCACGTGCAACCGCCGGCCGCCGCCGCTGTCGTGTTCGTTCGGTTCACTCATCGGCGTATTCGCTCAGCAGGGCTTCCAGTTCACCAATCACCGCATCGGCCCGCCGCATCGCCGCCCGCAGTCGGGCCCGGTCGGGCCGCCGGGGCTGCCGAGTCGCCGGGGCCGCCGGTCGGGCCGGCTCTTCGTCCGGTTGCCGCCGGGGCCGACCAGGGCCGCCGGGGCAACCCCTCAAGAATTGGCCTTTTCTGTTCCGTTTTTTGGCCGCCATTCCGTTTACCCTCCGTTTTTTGCCGTTTCCGGCTGTCGTAAAGAAGGTGAGTTAATCCGTCCGATGTATTCCTCGCCCCCTTTCATCGCGCGCTTTCGCGGAGAACCTACATAGGGGGGTCGCTAGGTTCTCCGCTCGGGTTGTTCGCCGGGCGTGTCGGGGAATGCATCGGGCCCGTAGACACACCTGATTGACTTCCGCACCGCCGCGCGCCCCGTGGCCGTGGGCGTCTCACTTTTGGCATTTTTGCCAGAAGTGTTTTTCGACCGCGCGCCCCGTGGCCGTGGGCGTCTCCAGCTTGTGGCAAATTTTCCACATCCTTATGCTCCGCGCGCCCCGTGGCCGTGGGCGTCTCGGCGAAGACCCTTCGGGAAACTTTTCCCAGAGGGGCCGCCGCCCCGTGGCCGTGGGCGTCTCGAAACCCTCGGGCAATTTTGCCCGGGGGTTTTCGCCGCCGCCCCGTGGCCGTGGGCGTCTCCTTCAAACCCTGGCGCAATTTTGCGCTAGGGTTCCGCACGCCCCGTGGCCGTGGGCGTCTCTCTCGGCCGGGGGCCGTCGCCCCGTCTCGGGCTGGGGCACCGCCAGCCGCCGAAAACCGAAACCCCCGTTTTTCCCGTGTTTTTTGAGGTTTCGGTTTTGGTGTTGGGAAAAAAATCCGGAAACACACCCCGTGCCGGGCGTCCATCATGGCTTCCCCCGTACGATTGCCAAGATGCCGGCCCGGGTTCGCCGGGGCAACGTCGGCCATGCCGCCACCACTTCGCCCAATTCGGAGTCGATAGGGCCCGATTCGGCCGCCAGTGTGCCGGTTTCCGTGCCGGTCTTTGTGGAAAGTGCCGTTTTCCCCTGGGAAATGGCTTGCGACCGCTTCCCACTGGGAATCCTCCTGGGTTCGTGGCGATCGTGATCTTCCAACGCGGCAGTCCGCGGGCTTCGGGGGCGTCCCGAGTGTCCAAGCTCCGGCAATGGGGCCGGCTTCGTCGATTTCGTCTCCCATGGAAGCCCTTCCATGGCGCCCGGCGCGTGCAGGGCGGCTTGCCGTGACTCGCCGCGTTCGGAGGGAGAATCCGCAACGGCAAGACTCGGCAAAATAGGCCGTTCGATGGCGCCGACGGACGGCCCAAGGGCCACCGCCCGCGTGGCAACCGCCGTCGAACGGAAACGCAAACGCGGCAGCCGCACCAGCAACAGCAGCGAGCCGCCGCGGACGGCCGCCGAAAGGGTGAACAAGACCATGTACGTGCCCTGACCGGTGCCGAGCACGCCCAAAACGGCCGCACCGAGCAACGACCCCGTCACAATGGCCGTGGCACTGGCCACGTTGAAGACGGTCAGGACTTGAATGCGCGACCGGCGCGGGATGGTATCGAAGAACACCAGCAGCATGGCCAGTTCGTACGCGCCCCACGCCGCGCCGGAAAGCACTTGAACGCAGGACAAGTAGGCGAATCCATTGCCCAGGGCCCACAGCGCCGGGGCCGCGGCAATCACCAGCCCGCTGGTCCAAAGGACCCGGTTCGCCCCCCATCGCTCAATTGCCTTGCCGAACAGCGGCAGACAGACAATCTTGGCCACGACGGCCATGCACGCCAGAATCATGAAGCCTGCATAGGAAAGCTCCAAGTGAACGAACATGTAGGCGGCGAAATACGGGCCGGCAATCCAAACCCCCATTTGCATGGCCAGGAGGAACAGCAGTGCCCGGAGGTCGACCTCCGACCGCAGCGACGCCTGCAACGCGCGCCAGCCGCCGGCCGCAAACTCGGTGGAAGGCTTTTCCGGCTCGCGCTGGCAACTGAGCCAGTAGGCCGAGATGGTCCGGGCGGCGGCCGCCACGAGGAACAGCAGCGCGAATCCGGTCAGCGGATTCTCGAACCTCACCACCTGCAAGAGCAGCCCGCCCACGATGAATCCGGCCAGCAGCCCGATCTGGCTCATGCGGGTTCGACGCGCGAAGAACTTGGCGCGAATCTCCTTGGGAACCAGCGTTTCGACCCAGGCGTTCCAAGCCGGGCCGGTCGCCATTCCCGCCGCCCAGTAGACCGAGGCGACCGCAAAGATCACCGTTACCGGCATGGCGCCCAGCCCCGCTGCGACGACCAAGGGCAGGAAAGCCACGGCCTGGACGAACGCGCACACGATGGTCCATAGCCGGTAAGACTGCAAACGCCGCACCGCGTACGGCGCCAGCATTTGCAGCGCCGCCCCAGCCACCAGTGGAACCGTCGCGACCAGCCCGGAGGCCGTCTGATTGGCGGAAAGCGCCAAGACGAAGGCGGGCAAATAGGTCTCGCCCACGCCGACCATCACGCTCCAGGCCGCCCCGTCGGCCGAGATGGCCCTCAAGTCCCTGTCCAACTCGCTCACGTTCGATGCCCGTCTTGCTGATATCTCGTCGCGGCAAAGGATGCCGGAAAGGGTGAAGGATTGTGGGAAACGGGCAGGAACAACCCCGCGAATGACCGCCGGGGAGGGAGGGATTCTGCGCCAATATCTGCGCAGCAGCAAACTGTGTGCCAGATCGACTCGCCGGGCCCCGTTTCAGATCCATCGTAGGGTGGGTGGCTCCGGATGTTTCAGCATCCGGGTTCGCTCACGCGTTGAGCATTCCGCACCCAGTCCGGATTACGCATGTAGGGTGGGACAAGGGCGCGTAAGTCCTTGGTGGGCCTGCGCAAGCCAGACCCGGGGTAGTTTGTACGTCGTGCGCTGGAAGCAGGCCCGGCCAAGCGACCGAAGGCCCACCAGGGTCTTGGCTTGCTTGTCACCACCCTACATCGTCGTGAATAATCCGAATCAGTGGTGCAATTTGGCCCCAAAGGCACAGCAGCGGTGGTCAGAGAGTGGGCAGGCTGGGAAGTGGTTGCCCACAGATGCGTGTCCCAAGAACGAACTCGCACCGGAACGAATTAGACTTCCCTGGGGGGGTCCAGCGCCGGAAGCGAATGGCCTGGGTCCGGCCCGGGTGAGCCGACGTTTCCGATTTGGGCCTCGGCCGCCCGGACTGCCTCGTCAATGCGGCTGTGAACCTCAAGGCGATGCACCGACGTTGTCGGAGGCGCGCTGATCGCAAGCCGGACGCTTCTGGGCCGAATCTCGGCCACCGTCACCACAATGTCGGGACCGATGCAGATCGACTCTTGTGCGCGGCGGCTTAATACCAGCATGGCCGGAATTCTACAGGGACAGTATTTCCCGCATCCATCGCGCGGGCACAGAAGCAATCACACCCTAACTGCAACCGGCGTGCCAACCTGCACGCAATCGAAGCATCCACACGACAAGGGGTGGTTCGGCGAACAGTCTTGTCGGAAAAGGCTTGTGCGGTATTATCAGGGTTGGTGCGGAGACGATTGCGGCAGGCCGGCGCTCGCCTTATGGGGGCTCAGGGCGGGTTGAGGTCGCTCCGTTACACCACCGGCGGGGGGTGGCCGTGTGCGTCACCCAAACGCTGTAAACTGGTAGGCGAGCGGGGACCGCCGGAATTTGTGCGACGGCGAAGATAACCGGAAGGTGATTACTCCATGGCGACGGTGCTGGTTGTTGACGATGAGCCGAGCGTGCGGCACGTGTTCTCCCGGAAGTTCGACTCGGACGAATTCGCGGTGGTGACGGCATCCTCGGGAGAGGAGGCCTTGCGGCTCCTTCCCGAATGCCGGGCCGATGCCGTCGTTCTCGACGTCATGCTGCCCGATCGCTCGGGCTTGGACGTCTTCCGGCAGATTCGCGAAATCGACTCGCGACTGCCGGTCATCTTCATGACCGCCGGCGGTACCAGCGAGACGGCCATTGAAGCGATGACACTCGGCGCGTTCGAGTACCTGCTCAAGCCGCTCGACTTCGCCAAGGTGCGCGGCGTGATCGACAGGGCGCTGACCACGCGCCGTCTGATGTGCGAGCCGGTAACGCTCAGTTCAACCGCTCCCGAGCCATCCACTGCGGGCGATGCGATTATTGGCCGCTCGCCTGCGATGCAGGAGGTCTACAAGGCGATTGGCCGCGTGGCGCCGCAAATGGTCACGGTACTGGTCCGGGGCGAAAGCGGCACCGGGAAGGAGTTGGTTGCCCGGGCGGTCTACCAGCACAGCCGCCGCTCCGACGGGCCGTTCCTGGTGGTCAACTGCGCGGCCATTCCCGAAACGCTCCTGGAAAGCGAGCTGTTCGGGCACGAGCGGGGTTCCTTCACCGGGGCCGAACGGCGGCGCATCGGCAAGTTCGAGCAATGTTCCGGCGGAACGCTGTTCCTCGACGAAATCGGCGATATGCCCATGACGCTTCAGAGCAAGATCCTGCGCGTCCTTCAGGACCAGCATTTCGAGCGCGTCGGAGGCAACGAGACCGTGCGGACCAATGTCCGCATTATCGCCGCAACCAACCGGAATCTCGAAACGATGGTGGCCCAGGGCGTCTTTCGGTCCGACTTGTACTACCGCCTGAATGTCTACACCATTACGCTGCCGTCGCTGAGGGAACGGCTGGAGGATATCGAATTGCTGGTGGCCCATTTCGTCGCCAGAGCGAACGCCGAACTGGAGAAGCAGGTCCGGACCGTCGCGCCCGATTGCATGGAGTTGCTTCGCCGATACACGTGGCCCGGCAACGTGCGCGAGCTTCAGAGTGTGATCCGCCGCGCCGTGCTCGGCACGACGGGTCCCGCCCTTACCGAAGACGGCCTCCCCGAACCCGTGCAAACCATGGCGGCTTCGGGCAGTCCGCCGGCAACGGTGTCGGACACCACTACCACGGATTGGGACCACTTCGTGGGCCAGCGACTTCAACGCGGCACCGAGCAACTGTACGACGAGGCACTCGCGCTGATGGAACAGCAAGTCATTACGCGGGTGCTGCGCCACGTGGGCGGGAACCAGGTGCAGGCGTCCAAGATTCTCGGGATCACACGCACCACGCTCCGCGCGAAGATGCGGCAGCTTGGCCTCACCCTGGAGAAGACCATCCACGAGACGCCGCAGGATGAAGGATTGTAGGGTGGGTGGTTCCGGCCGCGTAGCGGCCGGGTTCACCCACGCGGTGCAAGTGGGGAGACTTCACAGTTGCCTAGATCCTGGCGAGCGGGGGCTGTGAGGCCCCTGTTTCTGCAAGGATTGCAGGGTGGGTCAAGGTCGCGTGAGTCGCCGGTGGGCCCGCACAAGCCGCAGCCAACCTGATTTACGGCCCGCAGCCTGAATGCACGCCGGCAGTAGCAACCGATGGCCCACCAGAGAAGCGGCTTGTTTGACCCACCCTACCTGTCTTGCATTCCACCCCCGGGTGTTTCCGGTTGCCGGGCGCATACGCGACGAGCGGCGCGGAAGTCAGGGCAGAAACAGGGGCCTCACGGTCCCCGCTCGCCTTTCGGTTTGCAGCGTTTGGGGGAACGAATGACTGGCGCGTGGGTGAACCTGGCCGCTACGCGGCCAGAACCACCCACCCTACGCTTCTGCCCCGGCTTGCAGGTAAGCCTGAATGTTCTGCTGGAGCCTGGTGGTCTCGGCGTGCAAATCGTCGCACAACGCCGGCGTCTTTCGAAAGTCGTCGCTGAGCCCGGCTTCTTCAAGTTGCCGGGCATAATCGACCACGCCGGCTGCATCGAAGCCGGCAGCCAGCCCTTTGAGCCGATGCGCCGCGCGCCGCAGACTATCGCCGTCCCGGCTGCTAATCGCGGCGCCGATATCGGCAAGAATCGCAGGGCAGTCGCGCAGAAAGAACTCCATCTGCTCGTTGAGGATTTCCCGATCGCCTTCAACCCGGGCAAGGGCAGGGCCAAAGTCGTATTGAATCTGGCCGGGGCAATCTGGCGAGGTGGCTGCTTCCACTGCCGGCAAAGGGGACGGCCCCGCTTGTCCTGCAGCGACGTCCGGCCGTTGATCCTGCGGGGCGTTGCACTGGTGAAACGCAGACAGGCCGCCTTCGGGTGCAAAGCCGGTGCCGGGACCCGCGGCCGAATCCGGCGGGGAGGTGGACGAATGCTCGGCTTCCACGTGAGCCATGCTCTCAACGAGTGCGATCAATTCGCGCGCCCGCAGCGGCTTGGCCAGGTATCCGTCCATGCCGGCTGCCAGGCAGCGCTCGTGATCGCCCTTCATGGCATACGCGGTCATGGCAATAACCGGAATGTAACTGGCCGCGTAACGTTCCATTTCACGAATGGCATCCGTCGTGGCGAAGCCGTCCATGTCGGGCATCTGAACGTCCATGAGGACCGCGTCGTAATGCCGTTTGCTGAGCGCTTGCAGCACTTGTTGCCCGTTGCTTGCAGCGGTGGTGACGTGCCCGCGCTTCTGCAGGATTCGCTCGGCCAGGATTCGGTTGGCCGCGTTGTCATCGGCCACCAGGATGTGCAGGGTGCGCGGCGGAAGGCCGTCGGCCAGGTCGGGTACGGGGATAGGGCGGCGTGGCTCACAACGTTGCTCCGCAGAGTCTTGACGGGGCGGAATGCCCAGCCCGAGCGAAAAGTGGAATGTGCTTCCCCGGCCCTCCTTGCTTTCCACCCACATTTGGCCCTGCATAAGCCGGACCAGATGGGACGAGATGGTCAGCCCGAGGCCGGTCCCGCCGAAACGCCGCGTCGTGGAGCTGTCGCCCTGCGTGAACCCCTCGAAGATGCGGTCCATCTCCCCGGCCGGAATGCCCACGCCGGTATCGGACACCGAGAAGTGCAGCCCTACCTCGTCGCCCGCCTGCCATTGGGGCTCTACGCAGACGGCCACTTGGCCCTCGTCGGTGAACTTGATGGCGTTGTCAACCAGATTTACCAGTATCTGCCGGAGCCGCACCGGATCGCCCAGCAGATACTCCTTCACCTCTTGCGGCGGCTGCCAGATAAGCCTCAGTCCCTTCTGTTTGGCACGTACCGACAGTGCCTTCATCGTGTCTTCGATCAGTTCGGGCAGGTTGAACTCGACACGATCGATTTCGATCTTGCCGGCCTCGATCTTTGACAAGTCGAGAATCTCGTTGAGCAGTCTTAGCAGCGATTCGGCCGAATCTTTGGCAATTCCCAAATACTCGCGTTGTTCGGGCGTCAGATCGGTCAGCAGGGCAAGCTCCGTCATGCCGATGACGGCGTTCATCGGGGTGCGAATTTCGTGGCTCATATTGGCCAGGAATTCGCTCTTGGCGTGGCTGGCCGCTTCGGCGGCTTCCCGGGCCCGCTCGAGCGCCGCCTGGGCCTCGCGGCGCTTGGTAATATCGCTGAAAATGCAGATCCACCGGGAAAGCTCCCCGTCCTCGTCGAATACCGGGGTGATGCTTAGCGAGGCCCAGTAGGTCCCGCCGTCTTTCCGGTAATGCAGCAACTCCTGGCTGTGTCCCTCGGCGGCCTCGAAGGCCGCGGCAATCTCGCCCGCAGCCTCGGCGTCGGTTTGCGGCCCGTGCAGGAAATCGAACGGGTGGAAGCCGGCGACTTCCGCCGGCGCATAGCCGGTCAGTCGCACGAACCCGGCGTTGACCCAATCGACTCGCGCGTGATGGTCCATCACGATCACCGCGCTATCGGTCTTACTGGCCACCACGGCCAGCAGCGACAGGGTTTCATGGCTCGCCCGCAGTGTGTCGAGTTCGGCCTCCAGCTCCCGCTGGTGCTCAGAGGCGGCGGCATGCTCGCCGCACAGGACGCCGATCTGCCGCAATGCTGCTCCCAGGGCGGCGGAATCGCGCATGCGGGCCAGCGGGTTGGCCCAGTGGGTGAAGGTCTCCTTCTCGACTGCCGGCGGGCCGGGCAGCACCAGGGCAATTCGGACGACCGTTTCGCCCCCGGGCTCATCGTTGACGGTCAACTCATCAACGGCCTGCCTGGCCTTCGCGATTCTGGCTGTACGCTCCTCGTCGGCGGAAACCGTGCCTGGAAGTGCGGTGCCGGCGTGGTCCGGGCCCGGCCCGGAATCGGCGACGACCGCCTCGATCCTGTGCAATCCCGCGCTGGTGCTAAACAGCAGCCGGAACTTGCCGCCGGCGGCATGCCCAAGTGCGTTGCGGGCGATTTCCCGAACGGCTTCGCCAAAGGCTCTGGCCCGGGGAAGCGGGACGCCAAGCAGCGTCGCCACAAGCTGTGCCCGCCCCGCCGCGAATGCCGCGTGCTTCTGACGCCTAAGCTGGACTGAAAGGACGGCGCGTTCCACGAGTTCTCCTCCTGCCATGCCGCGACAAGCTCGCTGTCGCGGACGATCTGGCACTGGACGCATCCCTTGCGACCGTTCAAGCCCGGATTATTCGTGCAGGATGGGACAAGGTCGCGCAAGTCCTTGGTGGGCCTGCGCAAGCCACGCCCGGGGTGGTTTGCACGCCGTGCGCTGGAAGCAAGCCCGGCCGAGCGACCGCAGACCCACCAGGGTCTTGGCTTGCTTGTCACCACCCTACATCGTCGTGAATCATCCGAGCTAGGGGGGCCCCATTCTCACAGGAAGGCGTCCGACAAGCCCAATGAGCCGCCTGTTATGCCGTGAAAATGGGGCAGTTCCCCTGACGTGCGGCAAAAAACACGGTCCTTTGCCGACCGCCAGGAACGATCACCGTCCTTTGATACCACCTTCACGCTTGCCGGACAAGGGTGTGGGCCGGTCACTTCCGTGGAGTTTGGTGCAATCAAAGTGATTCTATTGCATGGCCCACCCGGCATAGCTACAATGGAAGCAGTGAACCAACCTCGCTAAGGCTCCTCCGCCTTCCACAACCCGTATGGACTCATCCTCCTGCAACTGGGACCATTGCCTCGATTGCGCCGCAATCAGCGACGTGGGGTTGCGTCGCGCCAATAACCAGGACAGCTACGCGGTCGTGCTAGCCGACAGCCAAAGTACTTGGCAAACACGTGGACACTTGTTCATGGTCGCCGATGGAATGGGCGCCCACGCCGCTGGCGAGTTGGCCAGCAAAATGGCGACCGGCGCTGTCACCCATACCTATTTCAAGCGGTCCGATCTGCCGCCTTCGGGCGCCGTCATGGCATCCCTGCTGGACGCGAATGCACAGATCCATCGTCGGGGCGAGGCGAGTCTCGATTTCAAGGGGATGGGTACGACGGGGACCGTTCTGGTCTTGACGGCCCAGGGCGCCCTGGTGGGCCACGTGGGCGACAGCCGCGCCTACCGCCTGCGGGGAAACCGGTTCGAGCAACTCACCTTCGATCACAGCCTCGTCTGGGAGATGCAGCAAGCCGGCCGCCTCCCCGAGGGCGGAATGTCCGGGGTCATCGGCAAGAACATCATCACGCGGTCCCTGGGACCCAGCGAGACGGTGCAGGTGGATCTGGAGGGGCCCCTGCCGGTGATTGTGGGCGATACGTTTCTGCTGTGCAGCGACGGACTTTCCGGCCAGGTCGAGGACGACGAATTGGGCACGGTTCTGATGTGCCTTCCCCCGGCCGAGGCCGTTGCATCGCTGGTCGATCTAGCGAACCTGCGCGGCGGCCCGGATAACATTACGGTGATCGTTGCCCGCGTGACCGGCCCGCAACTGACCCGCTTTGCCGATGCCAACGGCGATGCACCTGCCAAGGCCACCGCGGCGCGACCGGTACATCCCCTGCTGTGGACGGTATTGGGGGTGGCAGGGCTGGCGGCACTGGGATTGCTCGCGATGAAGAGCTACGTGCCTGCGCTGGTAAGCCTTGGCGTGGCGGTGGCGGCCGGCGTGGGCGCGCTCATCCAGCGATACGGCGGAAGCCCGGTGGCTGAGGCGTTTGACGGGCGACCTCTCGGCCGCGGTCCCTACCGGGCGGCCACGTGCGGCGCCAACGCTGCGTTTGCCAAACGGCTGAAGCAGATGATTGTCGACTTGCGCGAAGGTGCCATTCAGGAGAACTGGAGCGTCGACCTTCCTCGCCTCGACGAGGCGACCGCTCGAGTTGAAGCCGCCATGTTCCAAAGCGACTACGCCGCAGCCATTCGCGAGCAACTCCGAGCCATCCGATCCGTGATGGAACAGATCAAGAAGCGGGGCAACAGCCGCGGTTGACGCGATCGTTGCCAATTCTCTCGCTGCCCGGCAGGATCGCTCGGGTATAATTGTTCAAGTCACGGGGCCGGAACCGTTGTCCGGGCCCGGAGAATTGTCACTCTGACTGGACAGGAGGAGAAAGATGCGAGTACTTAAGTCGATGTTTGGCAACAGCTTGTGCAGTTACATGACGGCACTGATGGGGGGATTGCTTCTGCTGCCCGGGATGCCAGCGGCGGCCGATGAGCACGCAGGCCCGCTGGCAGGTAAGCATATCGCCTTTCTTGTCGGCGAAGGTGTCCAAGACGCCGAGGCGCTCGTCCCTTTGGGATATGTAGTCAATCGAGGCGCGAAGGTAACCGTGATTGGCACGGCCCCGGGGTTCGTCAAGGCATACAACAGCGATATGCAGATTCACGTCGACAAGGCCATTGGCGATGTCTCGCCGGACGATTTCGACGGCCTGGTCATTCCCGGTGGGCGGTCGCCGGGTAATTTGCGCGAGCATGAGGCGATTGTCCAATTCGCCCGCAAGCTGACCGACGCCGGCAAGCCTGTGGCCGCCATCTGCCACGGCCCCCAGATACTGGTTACTGCCGGGGTGCTCGACGGCAAGAATGCGACGTGTTTTGCGGGCATTGCCGCGGAGCTTCGCGAGGCCGGTGCCAACTATACCGACGCGCCGATGATCCGCGACGGAAACATCATCACCTCGCGACTACCCAAGGACTTGGCCGACTTCTGCGCAGCCTTCGAAAAGGCGCTGCTTGGCAAGTAGTCGGCAGGGTGGTTCCTGCCGCGCGCCGGGCGATTGTGACACTTGCGGAATGCCGCGGGCCTCCGTTATAATTGGCCGCTTCAAAGCAAGTGCGGGCATCAGGTTGAGGCCCGAATCCGTATTCTGGAGGGTATTCCGTGGCGCAAGGTAGATATTTGTTCAGTAGCGAGGCTGTCAGTGGGGGACATCCCGATAAGCTGGCCGATCAGATTTCCGACGGCGTGCTCGACGCGCTGTTTGCTCAGGACCCGCTCAGCCGAGTGGCCTGCGAAACCATGGTGACCACCGGCGTGGCGATTGTCGCCGGCGAGATTACCACCAAGGCGGTGATCAATTATCCCGACGTGGTCCGCCAGGTGATTCGCGAAACGGGCTACACGAGCGATGCGTTCGGCATCAACGCCGATACTTGCGCCGTGATGGTCTCCATCGACCGGCAGAGCCCCGATATCGCCATGGGGGTCGACGAAGATGCGGTGAAGGGCAAGGAAATCGGCGCAGGGGACCAAGGCATCATGTTCGGGTTCGCCTGCGACGATACGCCCGAACTCATGCCCTTGCCCATTGCTTTGGCCCACCGCATAACCAACCGGCTCACCGTTGCCAGGCAGCGCGGCGAGGCAGGCTGGATCCGGCCCGACAGCAAGAGCCAGGTAACCGTCGAGTATGACGGGCGCAAACCGCTGAGGATCGACACGGTCGTCGTTTCCACCCAGCACGGCCCGGACGTGACCCAGGCGGAAATCCGCGAGTTTGTCGTCGACCGGATTATCAAGCCGGAATTGCCTGCCGACTTGTGCAACGGCGAGATCAAGTATCTTGTCAACCCGACTGGCCGGTTCGAGGTCGGCGGGCCGCACGGCGATTGCGGGCTGACGGGCAGGAAGATCATCGTCGACACCTACGGCGGCTGGGCCCGGCACGGCGGCGGCGCATTCAGTGGAAAAGACCCCACGAAGGTAGATCGGTCGGCCGCTTACATGGCCCGCCACGTGGCCAAGAACATTGTGGCTGCCGGGCTGGCGGACGCCTGCGAAGTGCAACTCGCCTACGCCATCGGCGTTACCGAGCCGGTGAGCGTGCTGATCGATACCCAGGGCACCGGCCGAATCAGCGAAATCCGGCTGTGCGAGTTGGTACGAGAGTTGTTCCCCCTGGGCCCCGGGCGGATTATCCAGTATCTGGATCTCCGCAGGCCCATCTACCGCAAGACGGCCGCGGGCGGCCATTTCGGGCGCGACGATCCGGATTTCACTTGGGAGAGCACCCACCGCGCCGCTGAATTGGCCGACGCAGCCGGCATTGGCGCCGCCAGTGCCGCGACGTAACGCACTCGAAGAGCCATGACATTCCAGTCGGGTCTATCGCGCGCCGATACCGCAATGCTGGTCCATCCCGGCAGGCGGCTCGTCGGACTCGAGCGCGCCGGCTTCGTTGTACTGCTGACGATGCTGTTGGGCACGTCCGGGTTGCTTGCGTTGCGGCGCGTGGCCGGCGCGTTGGTCGAACCGCTGCCGGCGGCGGCAATGCTCTTCGTTGCAGTGGCTCTGGTTGTGTTGGCCGGAGCGGTGCGCAGTTTGGGAAAGCTGCGTTTTCCGGGGCAGGGCAGGGCAGGGGGGCGACGTTGGCCGCTCCACCTGCTCGCTACGTTTGCTGTCCTTGTGGCGGCGGTTTCGCTGAGTTTGTCCGGTAGCGGATGGCTTGGCCTGACCGGTCTTTGGGGCGCCGTGTTGGCCGGCGAAATCCTTGCGTGGCGTCCTCTCCACTTGCCGCCCCTGCGGTGGCCGCGCCGGCTGCCGCGGCCTGCCCGGCCGCGGGCACGGCCCGTTGCACCCGAGTGCCCGATTTCGCACGGGGCCGTTTCCCAGGCGCCGGCGCTCAGTGGAATACCCGCGGCCGAGGTGTTCCAGCAGTTGACCCGCCGGCAACTGGCCGAGGGCGGAGAGGAGATGGCCGGCTGGGTCCGGGCGGTGTTCGCCGCAGGCCAGCGCACGGAGAACGTACACGTGGCCTTCTGCCCGCCTTTCAGCATGATGCCGCAACTAACGGTACGGCAGCTCGACGGGCCGCCGGCGCGCATGAAGACCGCCCAACTGCTGCCCTTCGGTGTGCGGATCGACCTGAAACTACCCGAGCCTGCCGAGGAAGACACGTGTGTCTTGCTGGAGTTCAACGCGCGAACGAACACGCGCCCCGCGCGCCAAAGCGGTGCAAAACAATAACCTGCCGAACTGCGTGGGATAAGCTTCCAGCTTGTCAGGGGAAAAGACAGGCTGGAAGCCTATCCCACGTTTACCGCTCGCCGTGGCTCATCGTCATGCACTGTCTACACAGCACATCTCACCGTGCCTGCGCCAACTGCCGGGCGTTCAGGAAGTCGACGGCAATGGCGAGCACTTCGTCGAGGTAGAAGTCGCGCTTGATCTCTGTGGAACTGGCCGCATCGTTGAGTTCTTCAAGATGCTTCTGCTGTTCCCGCTCGGCGTTCAGCTCAGCCCGCTCCGCCAGAAACTCCTCCTTATTGAGAGTGACGTACTTGCGGGCTTTCTGCTCCTTATAGTGGGCAACGTTCTCGCGCACCTTGTCGAAGTCCTCCGATTCCGCACAACGCTCCTCACTGCGGCGTCGGAGCAGTTCGCGGACGGCCGGGTCCACGTAGCCAAACCGGCGGAACGTGAGCGGCTCCACGCGGTCGAACGCAACCGGGAAGTCCAAGTCGCCCTCGGCCACGTCGAGGTGCGTAATCAGCGACGGAATCTCCACGTCCGACTCGACGCCGCGTTTCTGGGTGCTGTCGCCGCTGGGCCGGTAGAACTGCTGCATGGTGACCTTTAGCGCGCCCATGGACGGCGCATTGGGAATGCGGAACAACTGCTGGCCAAGGTCCATCAGGCTTTGCACGGTTCCCTTGCCGTGCGTGGCGTAATCGCCGACGACCAGTCCCCTGCCGTAGTCCTGGATCGCGCCGGCGAGAATCTCGCTCGCGCTGGCGGAGAACTTGCTCACGACCACCACGAGCGGTCCCTTCCAGGCCATGCTCGGATCGAGGTTGTGGTACGGCTGCACGCGGCCCCCGCTGTCTTTCACCTGCACGACCGGCCCCTCGGGAAGGAACAGCCCGGTCAGACTGATTGCCTCGGTGAGCGAGCCTCCTCCGTTGCGCCGCAGGTCGAGTACGACCGCGTCGACCCCTTGCTCCCGGAAATCGTCAAGGATATTCCGCACGTCGCGCGTGGTGCTCTTGAAATCGGGCAGCCCGAGCCGTGCGCCTGCCATGTCCATGTAGAAGCTCGGCAAGTCGATCACGCCGATCTTGTACGGCTGGCCGCTGTCCGGCCGCCGCCCCGCCTCGAAGACCTTGCCCTTGGCCTCGCTGTCGGTCAACTCGATCCGGTCGCGCTCAATGCGGATGATCTTGCGGGTCGTGCTGTCGGCGGGCGTCACTTCGAGCCGGACGATCGTCCCCCGTTTCCCCCGGATCATATCGACCACGTCGGAGAGCTTCATATCGACCACGTCGACAATCTCGCCGTCTTCACCCTGACCCACGCCCACGACGCGGTCCTCGACCTTCAGTTCGCCCTGCCGGTCGGCTGCGCCGCCGGGAATGATCTTCTTGACCACCGTGTATCCATCGACGGATTGAAGCGAGGCGCCCACGCCCTCCAGGTTCAAACGCATCATAATCTCGAAGTTCTCGAGAGTGCTGGGCGACATATAGCTGGTGTGCGGATCGTAAGCCGTCGTGATCGAACTGAGGTACATTTCCAGCAACTCGTCACCGTCGGTCTGATGCATGCGGTTTGCAAAGCTGTGATACCGCCGGCGAAGCCTATCGATCGCGTCCTCGCCGTCGGTGCCGTCGGCCATCAGGACCAGCAGATCGTACTTAATGCGTTTTCGCCACCTTTCCCGGGCTTCCTCCGGACTCGCCGCATAGCGGACTTCGTCCCGGTCGATCACCATCTTCTCGTCCACGGTGAAGTCGTGCTCCGTCTCGAGCAACTCGTCGATGACCGCCACCCGCTCGTCAATCCGCTCCAGAAACGTCTTGAATACCAGGTAGGCGAAACTGATGTCGCCGCGGCGGGCCATGTCGTCCAGGCGGTCTTCGTAATGCCGGAAGGCGTCGATGTCGGACTGGTAGAAATAGACCTTCATCGGGTCGAGCGCCTTCAGGAAGCTGTCGAACGCACGCTGGGAAATCTCGTCGTCCAGCTCGTGCGTTGAGAGATGCTCCCGCCCCAACAGCGATACGACCGCGAGCGTGATTTGGCGGTCGCGGGCGCTAGGGGTTGTGAGTTCCGATCGCTTCGGTGCTGAACTGGCCAATGAAGCCACGACCGAAACGAGCAGAAGACCGGCCAGCGCGCCAATCCAATAACGACGACATTTCAGGAGCTGTTGCATCGGGGAATGCCTCTCGGGAGGGGTGATGGTATCTGGTAGTTCGGGCAAATTGAGTTGGAGAGTGCTATCTTGTCATCATATCCGAGGTATGCGGCCGAAACAAGGCCGACCACTCCGTCCCCCAAAGGTCAGGTGCCCGGTTTGGCAATGCGTTTCAACGGTACGCCACGCTCCGCGGTGAGCGTTGCCGAAGGCGGTTCCGTCTTGCGACGAGGCACCGTACAATAGAACGCGTTCACGGCCAAAGGGAACGCTCGTTTCTCGCAGAGAGACGCCGGAATGATTGCGTTTTTTGCGCCATTGCCGGCGGTGCCGCGAGCAGCGGGGTTCTTCCCAATGGGCGGTGTTTCCCAATGGAAAAAGGAGAAGACGGTAATGCGGATTGTGCGATTCATGCTGCTGGTGGCGACTTCATTGGGCGCATTCGTGGAACTGCCGGGCCAGGAATGGACCCGGTTTCGAGGGCATGGCGGCGCAGGCGTGAGTGAGGCCGAGTCCATTCCCCTCCGCTGGACCGGCGCCGACTACTCTTGGCGGGTGCCGCTGCCCGGTTTGGGACATTCGTCTCCCGTGGTCTGGGGGAATCGGATCTACGTTACCGCGGCAGTCCAAGACGACGCCTCCCGACATATCCGCTGTCTCGACACCTCCGATGGCCGCACCATTTGGGAGCGATCCTTCCCCTCGTCAACTTTCGATTTGGGTAACGCCACCGCATACGACTCGCCCAGCCCGGCCGTCGATGAGGAGCGGGTTTACATGGTGTGGGCCAATCCGAAGGAATGTATGATTCTTGCATTCGACCGGCAAAACGGCGAAACCATCTGGCAGCGCGACATGGGCCCGATCGATTCGGAACACGGTTTCGGAACTTCGCCTATTGTCTATGAAGACCTCGTGATCCTATTGTGCGACAACAAGGCCGATGCTTGGATCGCCGCACTGGACCGCAAGACCGGCGAAATCCGCTGGCGCGTCGAACGCGATCCGGTCAAAACCGCTTATGGCACTCCGCTGATCTACCAGCCGGAAGGCGCCCGCCCGCAACTCATTACGACGGGATGGGGGCCCGGGTTCACCGGATATGATCCTCATTCCGGCAAGTTGCTCTGGCAGTTGCCCGTGATGAAGTTCCGCTGTGTCGGTTCGCCACTGGCCGCCGGTGGACTGATTTTCGCAAGTTGTGGCACCGGCGGCAGCGGCCGGCAAATGTTCGCCGTGCGGCCCGGTGTGCCCGAGAAGGACATCGAGGCGAGCGTTGCCTACGAAATCACCGGTTCGATCCCCTACGTGCCGACCCCGGTAGCCCACGGCGACTTGCTGTTCCTATGGGGCGACGCAGGCGTGGTGCAGTGCCTCGACCTTCCGACCGGCGACGTCCATTGGCGCGAGCGGATCGGCGGCCGGTACTTCGGTTCACCCGTGCGCGTCCGGGACCGGCTCTACTGCATCTCGCGCGAAGGCGTGGTCGTCGTACTGGCGGCGGCCAAGGAATACAAGCTCCTGGCCGAGACCGACCTTGAAGAGCCCTCGCACAGCACGCCGGTCATTGCCGACGGCGTGATGTACCTGCGTACCTTCAGCCACTTGATGGCACTGGGAAAGTGACGCTCTTGTCCCTGTATGGATGATCCCAGCTAACCGAAGACCGCCTCGGAGCCGGCCCGCAGGTAGACGCGTTTCGGGAATCCTTCGGTGGCGATGTCACCGTAGTTGTGGCCTGCCTCGGCCGGGTAGACGCAGAACGAGACCAACGGTTCGTCGCCCGTGTTGATCGACCGGTGGGCCCAGTGCGGGGGTACATAGACCATGCGGCCGCGGGCCATGGGTTCGATCTCGCACCGGCCGTCGGCCGTCTTCATGAGCATCAGGCCCCGTCCCGCAAGGCACAGGTACACCTCGGCCGTGCCGCTGACGGTGTGGTAGTGCCCCTTGGTCATGAAACATTCGTCGCCCACCTGCCCCGGCTGCAGCTTGCTGATGCAAAGCAGCAAATGCCCCCGTTCCTCGGGCACCCGCTTCTCGAATACTTCGTAGTGCAAGGGATCGTGCTGTTGGTCAATCAGACGCAGAAGGGCCGCTTCGTCGGCGTAATAGCCGCGCATGTCCGACGCGCGGCGCACAAGGTGAGCGTCAGGCTCGTGCATTGTACCGTCGGCAAGATCAATGTCGATGCCAAAAGGGGCCAGGATCTGTACGGGATGGGACATGGTAGGCTCCTCAGTTAGGCCGCGCAAAGCAATAACACGCCAAATTGCGTGGGATAGGCTTCCAACCTGTCGGCGGAAATGACAGGCTGGAAGCCTATCCCATGTACAGTATATCAGGCGGAACGTCATGCACCTCGGGGCTTGCGACCGGGGCCATCCACGGTCGGCGGTTATCGGGTCTCCGCGGCAAGGTGCGAAAGGCGGTCGAACTCGGGGCCGCGGGTTGGAATGTCGACGTGGAATACCTCGGCGATCACGCGCGTCCAGCCGTGCAGGAAGTACACCCAGCCGTCCTCCACGTGCAGCCGGCGCTGTTGTTGCTGCGCCCGGGCTTGCTCGAGGAACACGAGGTCGCCGCGGTAGTTGAAATCCCAGGCGTAGCCGTCGTCCGGGAATGGCGCGGCGGATGTGATGGGCGATCCGGGTGCGTCCTTACCCAGGCCGGTCGCATTCATCACCACTGAATGCGGTTTCAGGCCGGCCATGACGGCGTCGTTCTGTTCCGGCTCTGGGCAGTGGTGGTATCGGACGGGCACAGGGCAATTGATTCGCTTATGGATATGCTCCATTTCCTTCAGGCGGGGCAGACTGCGATTGGTCACGTGGATGGCGCCGGGGCGGTTCTTCCCGTGTCGCGCATCCATCAGGTAGCAGGTGACTGCCACGGACGAACCACCGGCGCCCAGCACGAGCGCCTCGGCGCCGGTCTGCTCCCAATGCCACCCGGGCAGGAAGGCTTCGAGCCCCAACCCGCTGGTAATGGGATCCTTGGCGTGGCCGATGAGCTTGCCATCGGCCTTGGAAATGCCGCTAACTTCGCCCAGCAGTTCGGCGTAGGGGTCCAGTTCGTCGAACATATCGCGGCAGGCGTTGAGCAGATCGATCTTATGCGTTGTGACCAAGGCGCCCAACGACCGGTCGTCGTGCTTGATGAAGTCGACCACGTGGCGGTACACCTGCGGGTCGTCGTGCCAACGACAGTCGATGCCGCGAATGACGGCGTCGTCCAGCCGCAGGTACTCCGCCCAGCGCGGGAACACGTTCATAATGGACGATTTGCCCGTGGTCACGCCGATGAAGTACATGGTCGGCTGCCGGGCGCGTTCAAAGGGGATATCGGTGGCGGCTTGCACGGTGGTTGGCATCGGATAGGTTCCTGCACAAGGTTATGGTTCGTCGAGTTGTTTCAGCAGGGCCTCGTATCGCGGCAAGCGTGCTGCGTAATAAGCCGCCCACTTGCGCCGCGGGCGCGTGCTTTCGGCAAGGGCAATCCACCGACGTGCGGCCTGGGGGAGCCCGTCGAGCAGACCGACGCCCCAGCCGGCCAACATGGCGGCGCCCAGCGGCGCGCCTTCGGGCCGCGCCACGCGACGGAGCGGCGTTTGCAGGGCATCGGCCTTGACGGCATTCCAAAGTGCGCTCCGCTCGCCGCCGCCGGTCACGCGCAGCTCCTTCACACCTGCGCCACCGTACAGGGCTTGCAGCCGGCCCTGGTAGACGGCGTATTCCAGCGCCACGCCTTCAAGCACGGCGCGGTAGAGGTGTGGCGCGCCGTGGTCCCACGTCAGGCCGACCCACGCGCCGCGCAACCGCGGCTGCGCGGGCGAAACGCGTCCGCCCAGGTGCGGCACGAACAACGGCAGATCGGGGGTCGGCGGAACGGCCGAAGCCAGCCGGTCCAGGGCGTCCAAGTCGAGGCCCCGGCCCGGACGCCCGGCGCCTGCCAACTCGCGGCAGAACCACTGAAGATTCATCCCACCGCCGTTGATATACGCATAGGGATGCCACAGCCCGGGTACGGCCGACTGCCCGCAGGAGAGCACCCGCCGCTCCACGTCGGGCTGGAAGGAGGCCGTGGTGGCCGCGAACACGGAAGCCGTTCCAGCCGCGTCCACGCCGATCCCTTCGCGCACGGCGCCGCAACTGAGGAAGCTGGCCGCAGTGTCGCCGCAGCCGGCCACCAGCGGCACGCCGGCCCGCAACCCGCATCGCCGGGCAGCGCTTGCCGTCAGTTCTCCGACCACCGACTCGGGCCGGACAATCGCCGGGAGTTTCTCGGGGTCGACGTGGAACCGGCGGCACAGGCCGTCATCCCAGCGGCAGGCGGCGTTGTCGGCAAAGCCGGAGAAGTGCAGGTACGTGGCATCGAGGTATGCGCGACTCCCGTCAAGTCCGCACAGGCGCATCGCGGCATATCCGCCCGGCTGGACGAAGGCGGCGATGCTGCGGTACTGCCGCTTGCGCTGATGCATCCACCAGAG
>JAVEUP010000325.1:0-3901 GCA_034005525.1 Thermoguttaceae bacterium
AATCTGGAAGAATCAGGCCGTTGTTCCAATAACTGCCGAGGACTTCGACCGGATTCGGCAGTACACGCTGGATCACGAATTCGATACGAAGAAGATTCCGCTCCTCAGACGGGAGCCAGAGAACGAGCAGGAGTTGCTGGCTATCGTCGTCAGCAGCTACCAGTCACTCGGCATCGAAAACATCCATCGAGTACGTAAGGCATTTCCTGATCTACTCGTGAAGATTGAAGGCAGTCCTGAAGAGGTCCATTTGGAACTCGAAGTCTACAGCAGTGGCTTCTTCGCTCACGGACACCACGAACACGTATCAAACGGTCAATTCGATGGGGACCAGAAGCCTGTTGCCGTTCTCTGCTGGATCGACGACAAGAAGGACGTGAAGAAGTACGTGCATCGTGTCTACGAGCTTCAATCGCTCATCCGAGAGGACAAGCGAATGAAGTGGTGAGGCTTGGATTGGAGTGAGCGTGAGCAAGATAATCGATAGGCGTTCGATCGAGATATTCGATATGGCGTTATCGGTGTGAGGATAAACTTCAAGTACCGGTGGCCTCTTCTCTGATCGCTGGTCCGGTTTTGGGTCGAGGACCTGCTGGAGACCGTTACCAGCTTCGGAGCCAGGGGATGTCTCGTCCGAGTGCGCGGCAGAGGTCGATCATGGCGGGGTGCAGTTGCATCTGGGTGAACGCGGCCCAGAGTTCCAACTGGTTGCCTTGGCTGCGGCACTTGTGGCAACAGTAGCGACGCTTGGCCACGTTCACGGAGAAGTGGCGGGCACGGTCGGACGTGGAGCCGTGCAAGGGACAAGCTCCGTACCATTGATCGCCTGTCCGTTGGGAAGGCTCGAAGCCGAGCAGTTCAAGGACTTCCTCCATGGTGATGTCGCGGCGAAGCCGGTCGAAATCGATTCCGGGCATGTTGTTTTCCTCGGGGGCGGAAGGGACGTGCTGAAACAGGGCGTTCGGACCGTTCCGTTCCCTTCAACTCTATAGAGGGAACGGGAACGATCCGCGCGGCGTCAGTCGGCACGTTGCCAGCCAGTGGGTGTGCGATGGACCCGGCCGGCGCGTTCCAGCGATTCCAGGGTCTGGCCCAGACGCTCGTTTTTGACGCCCAACTGTTCCCGGAGCCGGGTGCGCGTGAGCACGACGCCGTCGGGCAACAGGGCGAGGACTTGATCCGAGAGGCGGGCCGGCGCGGCGGCGTAGGGTTCGCCCGTCACCTGCAGGTGGGTCGTTTGGGCGTCCGTTGCCACCAGATCCAGGTACACTGGCGGCGAAGCGGGGGCGGCCCGGTGTTCGCTGGACAAGAGGAGGCGATCCTTGGTGCGTTTGAGGTACAAGTTGGAGTCGCCGAAGGCATGCAGGTCGCTGGAGCCGCGGAGGGCCTGACCGGCCGCCACGCCGCCGGGGGCGTTCTTCCGCGTGTGATGCACCAGGATCACCGATAGGTCCAGTTGCCGTTGCAGGCTGCGAATGTAGGCCAACAGTTCGGCCACTTCGCTGGCGTTGTTTTCGTCGATGCCGTGCAGGCGGACCAGCGGGTCCAACAGGAGCAGCCGGGGCCGAAGCCGCTGGGCGGTCTGAAGGAGTTGCCGGCGGTGCTGCTGGCGGTCGAGCCGAAGGGTCGCGGCCGTGATCACGTCGATCTCGACCTGCTGCAGTTCCAGGCCGCGATGTCGGGCCATGCCTTCGACCCGCTGCCGCACGATCGGCAAGGCGTCCTCGGCCAGATAGATCAGGACCGGTCCGGGCTGCGGGACGGCGTACTTGCCCAGGCAGGCCGTGCCGGTGGCGACGCTCAGGGCCAGGTCCAGCCCCAGCCAAGTCTTGGAGCACTTCGG
Source organism: Thermoguttaceae bacterium (assembly GCA_034005525.1). Taxonomy (GTDB): domain Bacteria; phylum Planctomycetota; class Planctomycetia; order Pirellulales; family Thermoguttaceae; genus PWXP01. The sequence goes on from JAVEUP010000325.1 coordinate 1,844, forward strand.
CGCGCCGCCGATCAGGCCGACCGACGCGGCGCCCCAGAGCTGTTCGACCAGCCAGCGCTGTGGCGTCTCCTGGTCGGGAATCTGGCCGATGCGAACGACGGGCAGGAGCGGTTCGGGAGGATGCAGCATCTTCAGGCCCTCGCTTTCTTTTTCGAGGTGGGATGGACTCGCGGGGGCTGGAAGAGTTCCAGGAAGCACTTCTCATCGAGTTGGGCGACCTCGTGGGTCATGCCGTAGGCCAGCAGTTCGCCGCCGAGGGTCATCAGCAGCCGGTAGTTGCCGGCGGCGTGGTCGATCAGCGTGTCGATCAGTTCAGGCGTCATCAGGCTGGCGTTGCCCGCCTTGGCCAAGGCGTGGTGGAGGAGTTCGCCGAGTTCCTCGCGCGAGGCGGCTTCCGTGTTCAGCCGAGTGCGGATTCGTGTGCCCAGCGGAATCAGGTCCGGATGCCGCAGGAGTTCCGGGAGCCTCCCGTCTCCCGACAGCACCATGGTCAGCAGTGAGGTGGCATCGAAGTCGGCACTGGAGAGCAGCCGCAGTTCGCTGAGCACTTCCGGCGCCATCTCTTGGGCTTCGTCGATCAGCAGCACGGGCTTGATGCGGGTGGCGGCCAGGTGGGCTCGCCAGCGTTCGCGGAGCGCTTTGAAGCCCCCGTAACGATTCGAGGGACGGAGCTTGACCGAGAAGACCTCGCCCAGTTCGCGATAGAAGTCGGCCGTTTTCGACTGGGGGCGTTCCAGCACCCCGACCACCACGTCGCGCAGCGCGGCGAGGCGTTCGGCGACGATTCGCAAGGCCACCGACTTGCCGGTTCCCGACTCGCCCCAGATCAGCGCAAACCCGCCCTCCTGGACCAGTTGCTCGACCCGCCAGGCGAAATTCTCGATTCTGGCGGTCACCAGCAATGCATCGCTGGGCAATTCCGGCGAAAACGGATTCCATTTCAGTCCCCACAGAGACAGCAGTTTCTTGGCGTTCATGAGGCTTCTCCTTGGTTCGTAAGTGGATGTTTCGGCAAGTAGGCGGGCGGGATTCCGGTGGCGGAGTACGCGTTCAGGATCTGTTTCAGCAGCGGAGGCAGTTCCTGTTCGGGACACTCCCGCCCGGGCAACCCGGCGTCGTCCCGCCGATCTCCCGGCGGCTGGTCGCCGCCCGCGGCACCGGCCGCATCCAGCGGGAAGAGCAGGCGTTGTCCGTCGGCGTTGGCCTGGCGGTCCAGAGGATACAGGGCAGCCAGAATGGTTCCGTGGCGCGGGTCCACCAGAGCCACCTGTCCCAGGTCCCATCGCGCATAACGCACCGTCACGTCGCGGAAGTGACGATAGCGTGCCGGGACCTCGTACCGTACGCCCTCCAGCGAGATCGTCCCGTCACTTCGCCGCTGGCGTCGGGTGGTTTGCAGGCGAAACGCTTCTCGCAGCACGCGGCTGGAAGGACTCGCGCGAAGCACGTCCGGGGCTCGGGCGAAGCGCTCGACCGGAGAGCACGGGAGTTCCCGGTGCCGTGTCCGGTGGTACTCGACTTCCACCCACGCCTGAGTCGCCTCGTTGAGCAACTCGAGCGTCAATTCCTTGACGCCGGTGAGCATGGCCATCAAGCGGCCTTCCAGGGTCGCCCAGAAACATTCCTGCTTGCCGTTCTGGTAGGGGCTGTAGGGCAGCGTCAACTCGTGGACGACTCCCAATCGCAAAAGCCCCTCGGTTACCTCCTCGGCGATCATCGCCGAGCCGTTGTCGGTCAACAGCGCCCGGGGCAGACCACGCTTCTGGATCGCTTGAGACAGGCCATGCACCAGGTCCTCGGCCGTCTCCGACAGATACCATTGCAGGTGGCAGCACAGACGCGAATGGTCGTCCAGGATGCCCAGGGCCAGCGGGCGTTGCCACCGGCCGCGGGATGTCAGCACCTTGATCGAGCCGTGATGGAAGTCCAGATGCCACAGGGCACCCACGTACTCAGCCTCGTAGCTGCGGACCTCCCGGACTTCGCGCCGCCGAGCCGCCTGCTGTTCGCCGGGCCGAGCCTTGGAAGCCGGCCGCCGCTTGCGCACCAGGCCGTGCG
>JAVEUP010000325.1:3911-5171 GCA_034005525.1 Thermoguttaceae bacterium
GAGGGAAGCGGCCCCAGCGACGGGTCGGCCGTTACCCGGGCTGTCAAGTTGTCATAGTGTAACTGGTACGTCCAGTGCTCATAGTCGCGGTGCTGGCGAAACAGCAGATCGGCTAGAGCCGGGGGCAGGGACACCCGGCCGCAGTCCTTGCGTACCGCCCGACGCAACGCGCCGACCGGGTCGTCCTTCGCGCGGCGCGCGGTGTAATACCAGCGGGCAATGGTGGGCGACGCGAACCGGACGTCGCATCCGCTCACCGGATGCGTCCACGTCTTGGCGGCTAGCGATTCGAGCGCCGCTTTCAGGGCTCCATGGGCAGGGGGCGAACTCAACAACCCGCCCACCACGGAAAACCGAAAGCGTGCCCACAACGTGGGGGTCGAACGATCAGGGTCTGAAATCATCGCAGGGCCTCGCAAATTCGGGAAACAAACGACGTTGAAACCCAGGATGATTCAGCCGCCGGCAGTTTCGAGCGGCATCTTCTGCGGGGATTACCCGGTCATCGCGAAACCTCGCTTTTCAGGCCCCCGGGGATCGTGATCGGTGAGAGAAACATCAGCATTCGCTTCCAGCATTCCAAGGAATCAGGGGCCTCTTTCCGGAAGAATTCCGTTAGCAGAGCGCGGGGGAGATCGGCCAGTTCCACCAGCAGCGCCAACCGGCCGCGCGCGACCTTCCAAAACGCAGTCTGCGGAAACGCTTCACGCCAGAAGGCCTGCCACCGCGCAATCGTCCGGCGGTCGACGTCGAACAGTTCGGCCAACTCGCGGACGCGTCGCGGTGTCGGCCCCTGTCGCATCGCGGCCACCAAGATCACCATCGCGTGCAGATACACCTTGCGGCCCAGAAACCGCACGGACGGGGGCGTCGCCCGCTTGCGGCAACCGTCCCGACTGCAGCAGAAGCTCAGCCGATACATGAACTCCCGGGCCAGACCTGTCGGACCGCCCCGCGGCTTCCGAGGATAGTCGGCCCGATGCAGACGCCCGCCGCACGAACACCCTGCCTGGCAGGTAGTAGCGGCCAGATCCCTATCGATCGAGAACAAAAACGCCCAAAAACTGACTCGCTGCAGTAAACGATGGTCCATACTTGAGTACTCCGAGGAATGGTTAACCTCTACGGAGTACACCCCTCCCGAACCTTGATCGAGTGATCAGGCTTGGCGAGGGGATTTTTTTGAGACTATCAGGCAGGTTGCGCAGATTCTGCCGATTTCATCGCCCTAATCTTGCTCACGCTCACCAATAAACAGCA
>JAVEUP010000138.1:0-22218 GCA_034005525.1 Thermoguttaceae bacterium
AATCGGTGGCGACAAGACGTAGGGTGGGTGGTTCCGGATGTCTCAGCATCCGGGTTCACCCACGCGCCGGGCGGTTCTGCACCTAGAAACGGAAGAGCCCCATTTCTCCGGTACGGTTGCCCAGCAACCTTCACACGGACCTCTTCACAGCACGGGGAGCCGCTGATCCGGCAAGCGTCTGATGGTAGCCGCTTTCCTGCTTCTTCAACAGCCCCCCCGACCATTGGCGGGCGGCAAGTTTTTCTGGCGGGAGAAATGGAGAATCGTACTCTCTCCCGCACTGCAACGGTTCACAGGCAAACGTCCCCGGTTATCGCGGCGCAAACGGCGGTTCCCCAACCGCACAGGCGTTTCGCCGCGAGAGTGGGTGTATCCCCCTGGTATGAACGGTATCATCAATCTTCACGAAGGAGAACATCATGCGAAAGTTCCGTCCTCACCTGTTCCCGGCCTTCTGTGCTGCGGTCGCGCTTGTCGCGGCCATTGCGGCCGGTGATGTCCTTGCCGCAGAACCCGCTGCGGGCACGGTGGCTCCAACCGGCCACGATCTTGACATGGAGGCGACCTTTGCCGCGCCGCCGGCGGTCGTCCGTCCCTGGGTCTATTGGTGGTGGCAGAATGCGAACGTCACGGAAAAGTCGATCACGCAGGACCTGGAAGCGATGGCCTCGCAGGGCATCGGCGGCTTTCTGCTATTCGACGTGACCGCGTACGGCCAGCACATTGTGGCGTCTCCGCCGCGCGAAATCGAGTTCATGAGCCCCCGATGGCGCCACTTGGTGAAGTTTGCCATACAGGAAGCGCACCGGTTGGGTCTGAAGGCCAGCATCAACTTGAGCACGTGCGGCGGCGCACTCCGCGCGCCTTGGAACATGGAAGAACACGCCGTGAAGAAGCTCATTTGGGCCTCGACCGAGGTGCAGGGGCCCGCCAAGGTGCAACTCGACCGGCCCGAGTGCACCGCCCCATACTATCACCCGGTTGCCGTAGTTGCCGCCCGGGTCGGCCAGGCCGCCGGAGAGCCCGGCGCCGGGCCCACCGGCCCGTGGTCGGACGTCCAGGACCGCCTGCAACCGGACGCCCCGACGGCAACCGAAGTGATCGACCTGACCGGCAAGGTCGATGGCGACGGCCGGCTGCACTGGGATGCCCCTGCCGGCCGCTGGATCGTCGTCCGGCTGGCGTGCGTGGTCATGGAGGATCGGACCGAGGACGTCGACATCCTGAACGTCCGGGCCGTCGAGTCGCACTTCGACCGCATGGGCCGCGCTTTGATTGCCGATGCCGGCCCGCTGGTCGGCAAAACGCTGACCCACTTCTACAACGTAAGCTGGGAGGGAGAAACGCCAAGCTGGACACCCGGCTTCGAAGGCGACTTCCTGAAGTTCCGGGGCTACGAGCTGCGGCCCTATCTACCGGCACTGGCGGGAATACGGGTTGAGGATGACCGGACCACGACCCAGTTCTTGCGCGACTACGCGTTGACCATTTCCGACTGCTTCATGGAACACTGCTACGACCGGTTCGACGCCTTGTGCCGCGAGGCGGGCCTGCGATGGCACTCGGAATCGGGCGGCCCGTGGCCCCAAGACCGATTGCTCTTCCGCGAGGCCGACCATCTGGCGTTCTGGGGCCGCAACGACATGCCGCAGGCGGAGTTCTGGGTGCCCAGCTACCGGTCGAACGTCCGGCGTGCCGCCATGGCCGCTCACGTGTACGGCAAGCGGCTCGTATCGGTCGAGGCATTCACGCATATGACCTACCACTGGTCGCAGTATCCGGCGTCGTTGAAGCGGCCGGCCGACCTGGCATTCTGCGACGGGGCCAACCAGTTCGTTTGGCACACCAGTTCGGCCTCGCCCGATGAGTTCGGCCTGCCGGGAATCGTCTACTTTGCCGGTACGCACATCAACCGCAACGTGACGTGGTTCGACTATTCCGGCGCCTTCTTCGACTATCTCGCCCGATGCCAGGCATTGCTGCGCCGCGGGGACTTCGTTGCCGATGTTTGTGTCTACACCAGCCATAAGAACAGCACCAACTGGACTCGCGGGCAACAGTGGAGCGAAAAGGCAACGCTGAGTCTGCCGCCCGGCTACACGTACGACCTGGTGAACGCCGAGATCCTGGCCGATCGCGTCGACGTGGACGCCGACGGCTGCCTCGTGCTGCCCGACGGCATGCGCTACCGCATGCTCGTCGTCGATCTGGAAATCGACGAAATGCCGCTGGAAGCCTTGCGCAAAGCGGCCGGCCTGGCCAAGGCCGGCGCTACCGTGGTGCTGGGCGCACGCAAGCCCGCACACACACCGGGTTTGAAGAACCACAAGCAGGCCACCGAAGAACTGGCCGGCCTTTCCGCCGAGTTGTGGGATACTCCGCCGGGAAGCCGCCATTCGGAAAGGGAACGGTGGTTGTCGGCAAGGCGCTCGCCGAGGTGCTTGCCGACGCCGGCATCCTTCCCGACTTCGAGGGCACGCCCGACTATATTCACCGCCGCGACGGGGAAACTGATATCTACTTCGTCGCCGGCCAAGGGACCGTGGGACTGACGTTCCGTATCACAGATAAGGAACCGGAACTGTGGGACCCTGCCAGCGGCAGCGTCACGCGCGTCGCCCGGTACGTGAAGACCGACGACGGGCGCATTCGCGTGCCCATGACCTTGCCTCTGGACGGATCGGTCTTCTTCGTCTTCCGCAACGCGGAACAGAAGTCGCACATTACGGATGCCAACGGACCGGCGCGGATTCTGGCCGGCGGCCGGGACGGCAATACCGTGCCCGTCACGTTCTGGAAGGACGGGCGATACACGTTCGGCAACAACGAGGGCAGGCAATTCCACGTGGACGTCGCCGGCGTTTCCGAACCGCTGGCACTTGATGATTCATGGGAAGTGGCCTTTGCGCCGGGATGGGGCACGCCAGAGTCGATCGTGTTTGAAAAGCTCCTGCCGTGGGATACCCATGCGGACGCCAATATCAAGCACTTCTCCGGCACGGCTACTTACCGCAAGCGGTTCAACTTGACCGCCGAGCAGGCCGGTGGTCCGCTTCGGCTCCAGCTTGGCAAGGTCGGGTGCATTGCCAGGGTGCGCATGAACGGCAAGGACCTGGGCGTCGTGTGGACCGATCCGTGGAGCATCGATTTGACGGGCGCCGCCGCGGGCGAGAATCTGCTGGAAATCGACGTAGCCAACACATGGAACAATCGCCTGATCGGCGATGCCGGCCTGCCGCCCGAACAACGCCGCACCCGCACCAACGTCGTCCTGGAAGAGGGAGAGCGCACCCGGCGCTACCGCTGTTCGTCGGTCAACACCATCGACCCTCTCACACCTTCGGGGCTGATGGGGCCCGTGCGGCTGGAGTTCGGGCAGGAAAGGAGCATCGCGACCGACTGAGATAGCAGGACAAGCACGACTTGTTTGGTCCAATCGGGCCTCTCGAAGACAGAGGTCGCATGACTTCCATTACCGACCATCACGAAGGGATTCAGGCAGGGCGTCATCGGGCACGAGTGCCCAATCGGCGAGGCGTCCAAAGTCCCGCGATGAAGACCGCCACGTCGTGACATTCAGGCTGAACAAAGTCTCGACCATTCGGAATTGACTATCCATGAGAAACAATGTAGCCGGCGGCAGTAACTCGTCGCCGGGTTGAATCTGCGCGCAGAGCAGATAGCGGCCGTCGGGCGACCAGGCCAAGGGCGTCGTGAGCCCCTCGTGCTCCGGTTGGATTTGTGTGGCCCAGTGCCCGTCGCCGCCCTGCTCGGCGAAGCCCACACCATACGCAACGTCCGCTCCTGAGGTGCTTTCGGTAAAATAGTGGCACCAGGCGATTCTGTTTCCGTCAGGGGACCATAGCGGCCGGGCGTCCTTCAACCCGTCGGTCCAAATCGCATGCACCAGCTTGCCCCCGAGATCCGTAACGTAGACATCCGCGGTGGCCGACTGGCCCGGTGCTTGGGCGATCACGGCCAACTGGCGACCATCGGGCGAGACATCGGTGGCCAAACCCCCGGCCTGCCCTACGGCTTCCTGGAATGCAAAGACTCTTTGCGGCTTCTCGCCGGAGAGGTCGACTCGCCACAGCTCCATATTGGGCAGCCGGCCGACATGAGAATCGCGTGCGAAGTAGATAAGCGAATCGCCGCCCCAAACGGGCGAGAAAAACCGCTCCGAATCGCTGGACGGGGTCACCAGTTGCCGCAATTCGCTGCCATCGGCATTGCACACCCACACACCGTTGGACGACTGCAAGTCCCGTCCGCGGATGAATGCGATACGGCGTCCGTCGGGGGAGAAGCTCGGCTGCACGTCGAATACATCGGGGTCGTCTGTTAGAGGAGCACGCTGTTGGCCATTGGGGCGAATCAGCCATAGGCCCGGTCTGCCCATCCGAGGGCGCGTCCAACTTGTCACGATCCAGCCGGGCAATTGGTCCGGGACAATGGCAATTTCCGGAGCGGCTTCTCGGCCGATTCCGGCCGTTTCCTCCGCGGCCATATCGTCTTCCCTGACAGCGTTCTCCCCGGCAACGTCGTCGGCGATGACCGTTTCGGCCGTTTCCCTCTGGCGGTCGTGGCTGGCGAGGCGGCCCACTAGGAATGCGCACAACCCGATAGAAAACGCGAGGAGGACCACAACGCCAACCGCCGTCCGCCTCAGGTACCACGGCCTGAGAACCGACGCAGTCGATTCCCCGGTAGCCGACGGCGTTGCCGACAAGGCCCCGGCACGGCCTGCGGGAACCGTGCCCGCGGCTCCCCTGACAGGTCTGGCACCCGAGGCGGCTTTCGCCAGTAGACCGGACAGGTCGGCACCTGTGGCAAATGTTGCGAGAACATCGGCAACGTCACCGGGTGTGGCAAAGCGGTCCCCGGGCGCCTTGGCCAGCATTCGGTCCAACACGTCGGCAAGCTGCCTCGGTACGTCGCGGCGGACCTTTCGAATCGGCGGGGCCGGCTCGCGAAGCTGGGCTGCAATCTTCTCGAATGCCGTATGGTACTTCGACCCGAACGGAGGCTGTGCGGCAAGAAGTGTGTACAGCGTGCAGCCGAGGCTGTAGATGTCGGCGCGAATATCGACCCCGTGGCTGTCGGTAGCCTGCTCCGGCGCCATGTAGTCGGGAGTGCCCATCACCTGGCCGGCCGCCGTCATGGCTTCGTGCACCGGCTGCACAGCCTGCAGCCGCGCAAGGCCGAGGTCAAGTATCTTCAGTTCTCCGTCGCGGGAAAGCATCAGGTTGGACGGCTTGATGTCGCGATGCACCAGCCCATGCCCGGCCGCGCACGCAAGTCCCAATGCTGCCCGGCGGATCAACTCGCAGGCATCGGCCACCGGAAGCGGCCCCAGCCGAGCGACGAGTTCTGCCAGGTCGAAGCCGTCAACGTATTCCATCGCAAGGAAATACGTGCCCTCAATTTCGCGGGCGTCGTGGGCGCGGACGATATTCGGATGATCGCACCGCCCAACGGCCTTCATCTCGTGCCGAAACCGGGCGACCGCCTGCGGGTCAGACATGCGATGTGCGGCGAGCACCTTCAAGGCCACCACGCGTTCCAGCTCGGTATGCCAGGCCTTGTAGACCGTGCCCATCCCTCCTTCACCCAGCTTCTCAATCAGCTTGTATTCGCCAATCGATCCCAGCCGTGGCGAATCGTCGGCCGACATGCTCGGCGATGAGTGCTTCGAGTGAAAAGCTGCGTCAGCCATGCGCGTCCGACTCCTCTGCACCCAATGCTCGACGGCCTTCACGAAGCAACTCGCGAGTGTGGTCATCCACCCAGGGTTGTTCCGTTGCCCACTGGATGCGTTGCTGCAATGCCGGGGAGTCAAGCTTGCTGATCCGCTGATCCCTCTTAACCAGCGCCGTGACGATACTCAACAGGTACAGGACGGTGGCAATCTTGTCCGGCAAGGGGGCCTCAGGCCGTGTTCGGCACGCCTTGGCAAACTCCTTGGTCAACTGAAGCATCTCCATCGGAGGATCAGGGTGGTCAAACAGGTCACGAAAGCTCGCAATAGGTGGGTCATGGTCCCAACGGAGTTCGCTGCGGCTTTGTTGGGGCACCGCATCGAGGAAGCCCAGATCGAATGCGACAGGAGCGGCAAGTTGATGGTTCAGTATCGCCGCCAGTTCTTTGGAATGCCACAGTGGTTCATCGGCTGTCAGGTCCATGATGCCTGCCAACGATTCCGTCCGTGTGTTCTGCAGATCGCGATTGGACATGAGCACCTCACTGCCGGCTCCCGGCAAGTGCAGACCGAAGTTCGGCAATCTCGGCGTCGACTTCCTCTTCGCTCGAAGCATATTCCGCCACGGCCGACCGCAGAGCGCGGGCGAACATCCTCTTCCCGGTAATCAGGAGGTTGGACGCCTGACTGGGCGACTTCAGTGCAAACCGTTCTACAAGCACGTCGTACTCCACCGGTTCCGATCCATGAAGCAACGGTCCCAGCAGCCGGCATTCGAACACATTCCACACGTCGTCTCGCCCCGACCGGCGGCACTCCTCTTCCATGCTTTGGAGCGACTGAGCGAGAACGCAACGAGCCCATGTGACGTCGAAAACATCCGACGGCCCCGCGGTTGCCTCCAGAATCTGCTGCCGGTCGCCGACGTCCACCAGACGGGCTTCGTCCGGGGCTCGCTTCTTGGCACTCCTTGTACGGTAAAGGTCGATCAAGAATCGGTCGAGCGAAGTCAGCAGGAAGGTCCGGAATTTGCCCAGTTCCCGGTCCGCCCGCCCAATCAGGTTCTTTTCCAGTATCTTGCTGGCGATGAATTCCTGGAGAACATCCTCCGCTTCCTCGCGGGCAAGCCGTTTTCCATAGACAAGGTGTGCCAGGAGCGCGTGGAAGTATTTGCCCAGAAGGCCGCCCAGCGCCTCACGTTGGGCGCCGGTACTGTCCACGCCGGCCCGGGCAACGAGCGACCATTGTGTGGTCGGGAATCTGCCGTCAATGGGATAGGGGCTCATAGGCACCACGACCTCTTCAGCCCAGGTTCAGGCAATCAACCGCCTGCGACTGTCAAGTGTACCACACCTGACCCGGATTCAATAGCATGCCAAGGGGGCGGCAGACTGGAGGCGTGGCGGAGGAGGGAATGGAAACCGTTGCTGCGAGGCAAGCCCTTGCCTTTGCAGGTAACGGTTGCTGTCTTCTCTGCTGCCAACTGCCCGGCGGCCACGCCATCCACGCCGGAAGGGGGGTATGATGGGGCCCCGTGCTGAGATCTGCGACCGCTTTTTTCACGTGGTCGCGCAGGCCCGGGCGAAGAACCTCGTAAATGACAGTGAAAGGACAAGAAACGATGAGAACTTCGGGCGAACCTGCCCGACATCATTTGTCCAACAACCAACGCTTTTGGGAGTATGAACCATGAAGACGCTATTGATTTCTCTGACCTTTGCGGGTGCCATGCTGGTTTCGTCGGCTGCCAATGCTGCGGCGATCGGGGTCGCAGTTGGTCCGGTTCGGGTGGGTGTTCGTACCGCCCCGGTCCACCGGACCTACATTGCTCCGCGGCCTGTGCACCCGGTGGTTGTTCGGCCTGTCACGGTCCGACCCGTGCCGGCCTACCGGGTAGTGCGGCCTGTGGTTGTCATTCGTTGAAGGCAACTGCTATGGGCAGTGGGAAGGCTTAGCCGCGTCAATGCTGTCAACAGCCGGCCTCATGGGGACTGCCGTCAGGCCAGGCATGCCCGGGAAGGAACAAGAAAAACAAGCGGCCCACGGGGGTAACCGTGGGCCGCCTGATGATCTCCAAGGTGGTTGCTCCGCCCCAGGATCGGATTGGGGCCGGGCAAATGGAAGAACTCTTAGCCGCAGCAAGCCGGCTCGCAAGCAGCCGGGGCGCAGGTCGCCGGAGCGCAGCAACGGCAAGCCTGGCGGCACGCACGACGGGCCTGGCGGCACGCACGACGCGCCATCCGGCGAAGCTGGCCGGGACGCGGGCAGCAGGTCTTCGGGGCGCAAGTCGCCGGAGCGCAGGCGGGCTCACAAGCGGCGGGCTCACAAGCGGCAGGCTCGCAAGCGGCGGGCTCGCAAGCGGCGGGCTCGCATGCAGCCGGGGCGCAGGTCGCCGGGGCGCAGCAGGTCGCTGCACAACGGCAAGCCCTACGGCAGGCGCGGCGGGCCTCACGGCGCAACTGGCCGGGACGCGGGCAGCAGGTCTTCGGGGCGCAGGTCGCCGGAGCGCAGGTAGCGGGCTCGCAGCAGACCGGCTCGCAGCAGACCGGCTCACAGCAAGACGCTGCGCAACGGCACGCCTTACGGCACGCGCGACGCTCTGCCAGCCTTTGCAGCAGGCCAGGACGGCAGCAGGGATCGCAGCAAGGATCACAGCAAGCGGGCTCGCAAGCGGCGGGCTCGCAAGCGGCGGGCTCGCATGCAGCCGGCTCACACGCAGCCGGAGCACACGTGGCCGGCGCGAACAGGCCAGCCTGGGCGCTGGTGACGCCCAACGCGACCACGGCCAGCATGGCCAACACAAAACGACGGTTCATGGGAGGTACTCCTTGTAAGGAAAGACCTAGAGGGAAACGGACGTAAGTTAGCGCGTATAGGTGTTTTGGCGAGACCTAAACGATCTAGTGGTTGCTATCGTCGGACAACATGCCGCCACTTTACCAGACAACCCATTTTCCTCCGTCGCCCGCATGCCTCCGTGCCCGGTCATGTCGAAAAGTCCGATTGTGACACCTGTAACAGAAGTGCCCAACCGAGGCACGGTATTCGTCCAGGAACCCTCACCATGCGTTACTCCAACTCGCCCGCCAGTCCGGCAAGCCATGCATCGATTGCCGATACCCCCTCGGGAATGTCGAGTGGGCGGAGAACCGGGGCGACCTGTGGGTAGCCACCCACCTGATCCTGACTGTCGATGATTCGCCCTCCTCGATTGAGCAAATCGGCAATGATGCGTTTGTCGACCGCATCGCGGTCGCGCGGCCGGGCGCCGGCGCGCCGGACGACGAAATCGAGCACCTCCCCGGCGGGGAGGGCCGTAAGGCCCGTGGGCCAGACGGCTTTCTCGGAGACAACCTCGACGCCCGAACCGACAATCTCCGTCGGTCGGCCGGCGTGGTCGTGGGCGATGTTGTCGGCTAGAAAGACCTCGCCCGGCTGCGCGATCATTGCCAACCCAGGGCGGGTATCGGCACCAGGAATGTAGACATTGCCTACGACGCTCACCTGCGGCGGCCGCGGCGCGTACTTCGCCCCCCGCCACTCGCCGGCGGAATAGCCCAACTGGATCGCATGACGGCCGGGATTGTAAATGACGTTATTGACGATCGCACCGGTGGTGTGCGCCTTGAAGTAGGGATTGCGGGCGTTGTTGTGCGCGTACAGGTTGCCGATGATCGCGATGTTCTGGCAGAAGTCGTGGATAAGCGACCCCATCGAGTGCGGGCCCTTCGCATGGGTCGAGTTATGAAGGCACTCGGCGATGATGCAGTTGCGAATGGTCACTCGGCGGCTGGTAACCTCGGGACCTTCCAGCCTCGGCCCGGAAACGCTCACGTTCTCGTCGGTTGCCCACGTAACGGAGCAGTGCTCGATAACGATGTCGTGGGCATTCGCACCCGCGGTCGATATGCCGTCCGGTTCCCACCCGCTGCGTTTCTGGCGGCCGTCGTCGCCGGGGCGGACTCGCAAGTGTTGAATACGCACGTTGTGCGTCCCAATGTAGATTGCCCCGCGAATTACCGTGATGCCCGGCGAGGGCGCGGTCTGGCCGGCCAGCGTCACATATGGCTCGGAAATCGTAATGCTCCGGCCTCCGAGATCGATCACCCCGGCCACTTCAAAGACAACGATTCGAGCGCCCTCGGCCTCCAACGCCGCGCGGAGGGAGTCGGGGCCGCTCGCTTCCAGGTTCGTGACTCGCAGAATCTGCCCGCCACGCCCGCCCGGTGTGTCAGCGCCAAACCCCGTACCGGCTGTTGCCCGTAAATCTCGTCCGCAAGCTGCCGGGACGATCACAGCAGCCATCAACAGCGAACTCCACATGATGGTGAAGGAGCACGTGCGCATGGTGTTTGGCCTCGCTTTGAAATGCGGTCCGGGCGGCTCCAAGACCGTGCGGAAGCCCCCGGGAAGGAAGTACGTGGCGCAACGGTTCAGGCCGTCGTTCACCTGAATGGGGCACGCTGTGCTATTCCGGCTTTGCGGGCTGCTCCACCTTCTTGCCGTAAAGCTTCAGGTCGTCCCAGTAACCGTGGTCGTCGAAGGAGCCCAGGCCAATCTGCCCCCAGGTGAACGTCTTGTCCTCGGCCACCATGACGGGCTTGTCCATGTCGTCGAAGTAGATTTCGATGACGCCGTCGGCCGTCTTGCGGACGATCTTCACCTGGTGCCAGTCGTCGCTCCATGGGATGCCAGGCGACTCGTTCTTGGTGATCATCTTGCGCGGCGCGTCATCGACCACCATGATCTGGCTGGAATGGGGATCGGGCCGCAAACCCAGGTGGACATAGTAGAAGTTTGCCGGATCCTGCCAGCCGAAAAACACGCACATGTCGCGGTGCGCGCCCGCCGTCTTGGCCGTGCTCAGCACCTTGACCTTCAGCACAAAGTCGCCCACCAACACGTCGTTGAGCAGCGAAATATTGTACGGGCTGCGGTGTGGAGGCTTGTATTTGCTCTGGCCGAACTGATGGTAGACCTTGTTCCCATCGAGGTCCGTTATCTTCCAGGCGTCGGCATCGGTGGGCGACCAGTCGCCGGCGCCCTCGTCGAACCCGGTCGAGTAGATCAGCGGCAAGCCCTCGCACTCCTCGGCGGCGTACAACGCTGCGGGAGAGAAAAGTGCGAAGCAAGTGGCGAGAACGAGTGAGAGTCGCATCATGGCTGGTACCTCGGTAGGGTTAGGGAAGGTCACCGGGGGCTGGCCCCGTCGCATGCAGCTACCCTAACAGATGCAATCGTCAAAGTCAACCTTCTGGAAGGCGGACCCGCCCTGGCCTCTCGTCAGTCGATGATCTTGTTCAGCGGGTATTCGACGATTCCGCAAGCGCCGGCCGACTTCAGCCGGGGCAGGATCTGTCGTACGAGCGATTCGTCGACAATCGTGTTCACGTCAACCCAGTTCTCATCGGAAAGGGCGGAAATGGTGGGCTTCTGCAGGGCCGGCAGGAGCGAGAGCACCTTGGGGAGCTTTTCGCGCGGCACGTTCATCATGAGGCCCACCTTCCCCTCGGCCGCCATCGCGCCGGCCAGCATGAGCGCCACGTCGTCAATCTTCTGCCGCTTCCACGAATCGCCCTGGTAAGCCTGCCGGTTGGCGATGAAGCGGGTCGTGCTTTCGATTACCTGGTCGACAATCCGCAGGTTGTTTGCTTTCAGCGAGCTGCCGGTCTCGGTCACCTCGACGATCGCATCGGCCAGTTTCGGCGGCTTCACCTCGGTGGCTCCCCAACTGAACTCGACGCGGGCCGTAACCCCGTGCCGCTTCAGGTACTGAGAAGTCAATCCGACGGCCTCGGTGGCAATGCGCTTGCCTTCCAGGTCTTTGACGTTCTGAATCGGCGAGTCGTCAGGCACCGCCAGCACCCAGCGGACGGGCCGCCGGCTGACCTTCGAGAAGATCAACTCGCACACCTCGTGCACGTCGGCGCCCGTCTCCCTGACCCAGTCGTAGCCGGTCAGGCCGGCGTCGAGGACGCCGTCCTGGACATAACGGGCCATCTCCTGGGCGCGGATGAGCAGGCAATCGATCTCGTCGTCGTCGATGGTGGGATAATAGCTGCGCGAACTGAACGAGATCTTGTATCCGGCGCGCCGGAAAAGCTCTGCGGTCGCCTCTTGGAGGCTCCCGGCAGGAATCCCCAGCTTCAGTGTATTGGTCATGTGGTTACTTCTCCTCATTTACTGGAGCAAGGACAATCCCATTCTCGCAGACTCTTCAGGCCGACTCCGGGAACGGGCGGCGTGGCGCCGGGTACCGCAATAAACCACGGCCGTCCTCTGTGTATCGTTAGTGCTTGCCGTACACGTCGCCGGGCTCGAAGACGCGACGGCCAACGACAGCAAGTCCCTCGGGAGTCACCTGCCGGAAAAAGCAGCTTCGATAGCCCTCGTGGCACGCGGCGCCGCCTACCTGTTCGACCTTCAGCAAGATGGTGTCACGGTCACAGTCGACGAAGACTGCCTTCACATGCTGCACGTGACCGCTCTCCTCGCCCTTCCGCCACAGCTTCTTCCGGCTGCGGCTGTAGTACACGGCCCTTCCGGTGCGGAGGGTTTCCTCGTAGCTTTCCCGGTTCATATAGGCCATCATCAGCACATCGCCGGTTTCGGCGTCCTGGGCGATGGCGGGCAACAGACCATTGCCCCGGTCGAAATCGGGGCCCTGACCGGCGGGTGTTTCGGAATCAGACATGGAATCGGCTCTTTCAAAGGGGCGAACTCTTTACTATAGTTCGTCGCAAGGCCAACCACCAGGGATGCCGTAGAGAGGTATGTATTGTACCCTATTGGAAGGGGGGTATCGGGACACGACAACGTCGCCCTTTGGCGGTTTCGTTAGGAGTGTCAACGCGGCGAACGGCTATCTGAAGGTTTGGCGTCAAGCTACAGGCAGCCGCGGTCAATCCATTCGATTGGTCAACACGGCTCCCACTCAGTTGGAACTGGTGGCAAACCATCGCTCGGCTGAAGCCGACAAGTCGATGCCCCCAAGTGTAGCGAGGGGCGGGTTGACGTCGGGATTGGCGGGTGGCCACAATCGGGACGCTGGACGACCGGCATCGTGCATTTTCCCCGCGGGCCCCAAGAGGGCTGCCGACCCGTCCATCTCGGCTGGGGCTCCGCGCTGGAGGGAACGGCAAGGGCCAAGAACGTCTGCTATAATGGGAGCGGGCAACCTGGAGGAGGAAACCGATGGCGTACGTGGTTGAGGCAATTTACGAGGACGGCGTGTTGAAGCCGGACCAGCCCTTGCCGCTGAAGGAGCACGAGAAGGTGCAGGTTACCGTCGAGGGTCCTGCCATGCCGGGGCACAGTATTTTGGACATCCGCCCGGTCAGTCTCGGACAGGTGCTCCGACCGCTATCGCCCGATGACGACTTGCTGGGCGAAATGCTCGAAGGCCGGCCATGATTTGCGGTAGGCAGGGGCTTGCTTGCCATGTCTGTACCCATTCTTTTTGCCTGCCGCATGTGCACTCTGGGCCAACCGGAAGCCTTCGCCCTTGCTTTCTGGATTGGCGGTGTGGTGGTCATCCGGTGGCTCCAGGAACAGCACCTGCCGAGCGAACTCCGGATAGGGCCAGTAAAGCGTAAATAAAGGGTAAAGGGTCGGGAATCTTTACCCCCCGCACGGCGGGCGACGCCATGGCAACGGGCACTCGGCCGAGGACGAGTTCGATTCCATGCGGCACTGGCACTCTCCCGCCGTCGAACATCTCGCGCTGCCCGCGCGATGCAGTCTTGCGCAGGTGGTTGGGCGGTGTTTCGAGGACATGTTGCTTGTGCAGGTCCTGCCCAGCCAGCCGTCCGAAGATCATTCGCCCGCTTGGTCGAGGATGGAATGGCGAAGCGAGTCTGCGATAAAGAAACCGAGTTCTCCGACCAAACGGTCCAGTAGCGGGCGAACTTCGCCCAGAACCCCCGCGCGTTTGGCGCGGAGGAGAATGCCTGCCGTTCCCAACGGCACAAGGCCCTGCCGAACGGCAACCTCGCGGCCGGCCATCTCGTCGACGAGGATTGCGGGACAGCCCAGTTCGTGTGCCAAGACAATCGCCTCCGACTCGCCGCGGTCGAGTTCTTCGGTCAACTCCGCCACGCGGGCCTGACCGACCGGCGACCGGACTTCGATGAACGGGTAAAGCGACAGATCCGGAGGCGACTCCCCCCGTACCGGCCGCGCGGGATTGCGCAGTTCATGGGCCACGGCAGGCGGAATGACCACCGTGCCGAAAAGCTTCTCCAGTACGGCAAGCGCTTCCAAAAATGCCAGGGCCCGAATTGGCGACGTGTCGCTGACAACAATCATCCCGGGATCCCCAGCCGATCCATGGCGGCAAGTTCGGCATTGAGTTGCTCTTCGGTCACCTCGTAGAGCGGGATCGACCGCCGAAGAAGCTCCGCTTCCATTTCCACTCGCGAAAGTTGCGCCCACTGAGCCGCTTGCCAAAGGCTCAGCCGGTGTGCCTGAAACAACCGGCAGGCAATTTCGACCTTGGCGTCCTGCTCCGTCAGCCTCGCCTGCTCAAGCAGGGAATCGGGAATTGTCAATGGCATTGCGACCTCGTGCAACGTGCCGCGGCGGTATTAATCGTATGCTGATCTACCGCTATTGTACTCGATGCTCTCGCGAGAGCATAGCGAGCACCTGAAAAGTCGGGCTGTACTTCGCCCAGCTTCGACGGCGGGCGGCGGGCGCCCATGATGAAGCGGGAACGGTCTTTCTGCCGGTGGCTGAACCATTGCCGCAGCACGTGCTTGCCCGACACTTCGTAGTGCCACACGGCCGGAGGCACGCGCTCGACGCAGCCCTCGCCCACCAGAAGCCCCTCGCCGGAGGGTTTCGGGACTTTGGGATCAAAGCAAGCGAACCACAGAATACGTCAGCGCGCTGCCGACACCTGTCATCTGACAACTCTTCGGACTGGCCCAGTATCTTGCCTTGCAAACCGTGGCCGATCTGCTAAACTCGGGTAGGTGTACATGCGTATCCCATCCTTGGCCCAACCGAAACGTCGAGTTTGCCGCCCGGACGGGGGGCGAGGCTAAGGGCGAGTGTGGAAAATCCGAAAACTGACACCCAAAAACAGGTTTCAGGTGTCAGATGTTAGCGACGGTGCCCGCGACGACCGGAACATCGGGAACGACGCCGGGTTTCATGGGCAGCGATCTATCGGTCCGCGAGCCGTGACCGCTGCCGTTCCCATGCTTCAAGTTTCGCCCGAAGCTCGGTCAGCGTGGCGGCGTGCGTCGGATCGTCGGCTAGATTGTGGATTTCATGCGGGTCGGTTTCCAGGTCGAAGAGCTGCCACTTGCCGATTTGCGGGTAGTGGATCAGCTTCCAGCGGTCGGTGCGGATCATGCGCTGTACGTCGCGGAAGTAGCCGAATACGTGGGGATGGATTGCGCGGGCCTCCCCGCGCAGCACCGGAACGAGGCTCCGCGCGTCCAGCCCCTCGGGAATCGCAATCTCGCAGAGTTCGCAGACGGTGGGGAACAGGTCGCGCAGGTAGCACTGCGCGCGGGTACGCACCCCTGCCCTGATGCCTGGTCCGCGGATGACGAGCGGTACGCCGACGGAATGGTCGTACATGTTCTGCTTGCCGCGCAGCCCGTGGCTGCCCATGGCCAAACCGTGGTCGCTGGTGAAGATCACCAGAGTGTTCTCGGCCTGGCCGGTGGCCTCCAAAGCATCGAGAATACGACCGACTTGCCCGTCCAAGTGGGAGATCACCGCATAATACGCAGCCAAATCCCTGCGCACGTCGTCGGGCGTCCGGGGGCGTGGCAACAGTCTCTCGTCGCGTCCATCGAAGTTGCCATGGTCGAACGGATGCTCCGGCAGGAAGTCTGGGGGCAGTGGGATGTCATCCGGCTTGTACCGGCCTTCCCAACCGGGCGGGATGAGCAGCGGATCGTGCGGGGCGGTGAAGTTGAGGTGTAAGAAGAACGGCCGTTCCGGCTTGCGATCGATCAACTCGATGGCAGCGTCGGCGAACCGCTCGCTAATGTCGGGCGTCAGACCCACGCCCAGTTCGGGGAACCGCTGCCCATCATCGTCCTGAAGCAACCAACCCCTGTAGCCGGTCACTTCGCGCCCGGCGTAGTCGACAGGGAAGTTCAGCGGAAAGCGCCCGCCGCCACCCGCGTAGAGGGCCAGCGACTGCTCGTACCCGCGAGTGATCGGCCGCCCGTCATTGTGCCACTTGCCGACGTACCACGTATGGTAGCCGGCCTCTCGCATCGTCTCGGCCCAAAGGCGTTTCCCCTCAATGCGTGTGTCGATCTGTCCGCCCCGTAAGCCGCAAATGCCGGTCATGATTTCCGCCCGCGCCGGTACGCACAGCGGGTTGGGCGAGAGGGCGCCGACGAATGTCGTGCCGGCGCGCACCAAGGAGTCCATGTGCGGTGTTTTGATGACCGGATTCCCCAACGCGGCGATCGTGTCGGGTTGCTGGTCATCGGTCAGGATGAAGAGGACGTTCGGAGGCCGGCGCGAGGCGCCGTCCGCTAGTGCGGGCTCGGAAAGACATGCGAGAAGCACGATCCCCGAGGCCAGGGCAGCAGTTATCCGGCGCATGCTCAACATGGAACGGTTCTCCGTTTCGTGGTGGGCGGACAGGGGAATCGCCACAAGTGCAAGAATACTCGGGAGGTCCAAGCGACGCAACGGACGGGTGTTGCAGCAAGTTTTTCTGGCACGTTCAGTGGCAGCGCAGGGCCACCTGCGGGCTCGCCCCGCATGGAGCCGTGGTCAACGAGCTAAGCGGGCACGGCTAACCCAAACTATCTCTCCCCTGCACGCTGCCGCCGCTTCCGGCGGCGGCAGCGTGCAGGGGAGAGATAGGGAGCCTCGGCGCCGTTTTAGCCGACTGACCACCGCTCCAGGCCGGGCAAGCCGGCCGGTGGCGGACGCGACCTGTGTAGAACAGCGAGAAACGTTGACCCGCGCTGGTCGAATTCTGCTGCTTTGGGGCACCTTCCAGCCTGCCAGAAGATCTTGCCGCACACAACGGACGGGCGGCCTCGACATAACCGTTGTGTCCGGAACGACTTGCGTAAATCCACAGCGGGCGGCTTCTTTCACGCAGGGTTGCCAGGCAGGTCGAAGAATATCCGCAGCGCGGTGCATCCTCACCCTCCCTCCCGAAAGGTCCGTGCCGTGGAACGCTCGCTTAGTTTACTGCTACCGGTCCGGAATGCGCAGGCAACGCTTTCTGAAACGGTCCACCGTATTCTAGAAGTCGCCTCCGACCTGACCGACCGTTTCGAGCTGATCATCATCGACGACGGCTCGACCGATGCCACCAGCGAGGTAGCAGAGGATCTTAAACGTAACTACCCGCAGATTCGCGCCGTCCGGCACGGCCAGCCCCGTGGCGAGCAAGAATCGCTTCGCAGCGGGCTGCGCATGAGCAGTGGCCGGATTGTACTTTGTCGCGATCCGGCGGTGCAGCTTGCCGTGGAGGAGTTGCCCCGGGTGTGGAAATCGCTGGCTGCCGGACGGATTCCTCCGCCACCGGACTGCTCGTACCGCTTAGTCGACCGCCGTACGGGCCAGCAGTTACACGGGCCGAGCCGGCCCACACGTCCAAATTTCCTGGCCCAAGTGAGAAAATTCGCGTTGGGGGAATAGGCAAGGCTACCCCCTCTTGCCTGCCGTCGGCCGAAAGTGTAGAATGCAGGTGAAGGTCAGGATGGAGTACTCATCGTAGGGACTTTCACTTGGGCACCTGTGCCCTCGGGCCAGTTTGCGTGGCGACGGTTGCGAATCGGGCACGCGACGTCGCGAGCGTTCGGCGGGTGCTGTCTTCAAGTCGGAATGTTGATCTTTTCAGTCATATTGGGTCATCGTCCGGTCTTGTGCAGCGCTCTGTCGGGAGGGCGCGTCGAATGAGTTTGGCAAATCTTCAGGTTGCTGAGACAGGCTTCTCCGATGTTGTGAGTGTGCCTGCGTCTCAGCGGCCCCTGCACCGGCTGGCGAAAGTTCGGCAGTTGCAGGGGATTTCGCGGCGCACCATTGCGCGCCGCTTGGAAACCGACGTGACTCGCATCCGGCGCGAGGAACGTGAGTCGACCGATCTGCTGCTTAGCAGGCTGTACGAGTGGCATGACGCCCTGGAGGTCCCTGTCGCCGAACTCCTGGTTGAGTCGGGTGACGAGCTTTCAGAGCCTATTCAGCACCGGTCCCAGTTGGTCCGAATTATGAAGACGGCGCTGTCCATTCTGGAACAGACGGGCGAAACGCCCATCCGTCGCATGGCCCAAACGCTCGTGGATCAGTTGCTGGGCATCATGCCCGAACTGGCCGGCGTTGGCCCTTGGCATTCCGTGGGGCAACGTCGCCGCCGCAACGAACTCGGGATAGCGGCCCAGCGGCGGCTGCCGGATGAAGTGTTTCTCGACGAGGTTGATTGAACTCGTACTGCTATCGGTCCATACATCCCAATGGCGGGCGCGTAACGCTCCCGCCATTGGCGTTTCTTGACGCAACTGCCATGTGCTGGCCAATCCTCATGCCGCGCGGCTGAGTGCCGCTGGATCGCTGAGAGCGATGACTACCAGCCGGTGCCGGTTGGCGAAGTCGGTCAGCTCGGGCTGGTCGAGCAGAATGGTCCGGCCGGCCTCGATGGCGAGCACGCGGGCGCCGGCCTCGACCATAGTCTTCAGCGTCTGAAGGCCGACGGTGGGCACGTCGAAACGCATGTCTTGGGCCGGTTTCGCCGTCTTCACAATGGTGAAGCCGCCGGCGGGACACAACTCGCCCGCCCTGCGGATGCATGCGTCCGTCCCCTCAATCGCCTCGACGGCCAGCACGGCCTGGTCCTTCACGGCGACGCTCTGACCGATGTCGAGCCGGCCCAGTTCCTTGGCTGCCTTCCATCCGAAGGCGATGTCCTTCTGCTGCCACGCCGAGGGGCAGGTACGGGAAAGCGGCCCTTCCGGCACGAGCAACTCCGGGCAGAAGTCGGTCGCCGGCGCGAACCGGATGCCCTCTCGCGCAAACTCGTCGACAATGGCCCCCAGCAGGGAGTCGTCGCGGCAATCCTTGTGCCGGGTAAGCAGGTGCGGCATGAACATGCGGATGGTGCGCAAGTCGGGCCAGAGCCGCAGCCAGCTTCGCGGCTGGAACAGACGCACCTTGTGAACCTTGCCCGCCATCGTCGCCGACGTGATGCCGTGCCGCTTGAAATAGCGGATGGCCGTGCCAAATCGAGCCAGGCCAAGCAGGCGGAAGTGCTGGCACAATCCCGCGAGTTCGGGCGATGCCTCGCCCCGGACGCCCAGGCAGAACGTCGTCATGCCTTGTCGCCGGAGCGCCTCGGCGACCGCAAAGGGATACTGTCCCCAGCCGGCGATCAGTCCGATCCGACGCTGGGGATCGCTCGTCGCTTCGGCCTGTGGCGCCGCGGATGCAGCCCCCACAACGCCCAGGTCTTCTTCGCCGGAATGGGCGGTCTTCTCCCGTCGAAGGTCCGAATTCCAACTGCGGCACTTGTACGACGTACCGGGGACACAGGACGTCGAATCTGGGTAGTCCGGGTCGCCGGCAGGAGTCGGTTGGCTGGCCATATTCCCTCCCAGTCGTCCCCTCAGGCCACGGCGCGGCGCGGCGGGCTTCCGCCTTCACCTTCGGCGGCGGTCTCTGCCGGGGAACCGTGCTGTCTGTCGGCGAGTTCCTCGACGAGCCGATCGACGGTCCGCTGCAACAGTTTTAGTTGCCGCCGCATTTCAGGCAACTTCGAGAAGGCCGCTTGCTTGACCTTCTGTTCCCGTTCCGGCGTAGCGGGGATGCCGATCATCCGCTGGCCGTCGGGCACGTCGTTGCTCACCCCAGCCATGGCGCCCAACACGGCCTGATGCCCAATGTGAACGTGGTCGCGCACCCCGACCTGACCCGCCATGACCACATAGTCGCCGGTGGTCGTACTGCCGGCGATGCCCACCTGCGAGCACAGCATGTTATGCCGCCCGATGCAGCAGTTATGCGCGATCATTACCAGGTTGTCGACCTTCGTTCCTTCACCGATGCGCGTCGGTCCATAGGTGCCCCGGTCGATCGTTGTTCCGGCGCCGATCTCGACGTCGGCCTCGAGTACAACGTTTCCCAACTGCGCGAGGAGCGTGTGCCGGCCTTCCACCTGTTCATAGCCGAAGCCATAGGCGCCGAGCACCGCCCCGGCGTGGATGATACAGCGGGGGCCGACCACCGTGTCGTTGTACAACACGGCATTGGGAAAGATGGTCACGCCGTCGCCAATTCGCGAGCCGGCCATCACGTGCACCCCAGCGTGGATGACCGTGCCCCGCCCAATGACAACTTCGTCGCCAATGGTGGCGTACGGGTGAACTTCCACGTCTTCGGCCAGACAAGCCGTCGGGCTGACCGACGCCAGCGGGCTGATGCCGACGTGCGGATTCGGGCGGGCGGGATTGAAGAACCGCAAGATGGCCGCGAAGGCGTGGTGAACGTTTTCGACCTGGATGGCGGCAATGCCGTTCGGTTCCATCTCGGGCGGCACCACGGCGGCGCTGGCCGCGCAGTGTCGCACTCGCCGATTCCGTTCGCTGCCGTCCATCAGCGTAATATGGCCGGGCCGGGCATCGCAAAGCGGCGCCGCGCCGTGGATTGGGAGTCTCGGGTCACCAACCACGCGGCCGTCGACCAAAGCGGCAAGCTCTCCAAGGGTGGATTTCATGGTGCCGGATTCCTTTCCGAGGCGCCGGTTCTGCGATTGCCCTGAACGAAGGACTATGGGCAGGAGCACGCCCAACTGTACCGCAACCGGCGAAAGCAGGCAAGAGCAGTCGGCGGTCCGGCGTATCCCAGTTCTCACCTTCCAGGGCTGCGCCGCCCGGCCGACCGGGCGGCAAGTATCGACGTGGCCATGCCGGCCGCAAGCCCCAGCAGGCCGCCGATCAACTCACCAATTGCCGTGAACCGTCCCAGCATGGCACCCAAAATGGCCAAGAGCACGGGGAACAGGAATAAGCCCATCGGCGCCAGCACCGCCCGAGCACCGCCGGGCCCCGGGCATTCAGATGCTTGGGACAGCCGTGGTTCGCACCCCTCGCACCCGGCACAACGCAAATCGATAGGTTCTTCCGGGGAGTTGTGCTGTCCGTCGGAGTGGGGATTTTGCACGGATGGAGTCCTCTTTACCGGTCGGAATACACCCGGGTGCTTTCCTCCTTAGTAACGGGCACGTCCCCCATCTCGTCGGTCAGTAGTTGCACGCGAACGCGCAGGTCGCCGGGTTCGAGGCCGCGCACGCGCACGCGATAGACGGTATCGGCCTTCGGCGCCAAGCGACTGAGCGGCTCAAAAGCAATCTGGCGGCCCTCGATGACGTGCTGGGCCGGCCCTTCGGCCGCTACCGGCTGCATTTCCGGCGGCAACAACACGTGAACCCGGACGTTGCTGGCTGCCTTCGAACCCTGATTCAGCACGTTGATTTCGTAGACCGTCTCACCGCCGACTTCGATGGGGTCGACCACGTCGCGCACCTCGAACAGGATAGCGGCAATACCCTCGATGAGCACGGGCTGTTCGGACTCGGCCTCGACGCCTTTTGCCGCCGTTCCTCGGATGCGCAGCGAATGCTCGCCCGCGCGAACCGGCATCGTCACCAGTTTGACAACGCCCGTCTCCTGCACCGGAAGTTCCTCAAGCCGCCAGTGGACTGCCCGCGTCGCCTCGTCGAAATGGCCCGCGTTGTTGGCACTGACGAACTCCAGACCGTCGGGCAAATGAGCTACGAGTTCAACATTTCGTGCGGGCGCCGTGCCCGGGTTGGAGATGCCCACTTCATAAACGGCTTCCCGCTCGAGGAACCGGCGCTGCGGCCCATCGACGGCCAATTCCAATTGCGGCGCGATCACGTGGATATCCAAGCGGTGCTCGGCGCGCAGGTTGCCCTCGCCGCGGGCAACAATAACGTTGGTCACCTGGCCGGGGCGGTCGGCAACCAGATCGAGTTCCAGCTTGCGCGACTCGCCCGGTGCGAGCGAACCAACGTCGTACTCCAAGTCGGCGCCGGCCGGGTGCCGCAGCCCGGGTGGAACGCGTTCGGAAAGAACGACTCCGGTCGCGGTCCCGCTGCCGGGGTTCGACAGGGTAATGCTCAACTTGAGTGTTTCCCCGATCAGCACCTGCGAGGGTGCCGAGGAATCCACGACCAGTTCCGGTTTGGTTGCAACGCCTTTTGCCGAGGCAGCGGCGCTGAAATGGACCGTGGCCACACTTCCTATCTCCCCTTCGTCGACGGGCGTTACCTGCATTTCCACGGAGGTTTCCTCGCCGGGATCGAGGGTGCCCAACGACCAGACCAGTTCGCCGCGCGTCCCGCGGCTGGCCCGGGGTGTTGTCGAGGCAAGCTGCGCACCTTTGGGTACTTGGTCGCGCACCTCCACCCCCGTAGCCGCGACCGGGCCGGTATTGCGTACCTTGATCACAAACGTGGCCGGCTTCCCAACCTGCATGGCCGCAGGGGCAACCTTCTCGATGGTCACTTGCGGGGT
>JAVEUP010000326.1:0-5163 GCA_034005525.1 Thermoguttaceae bacterium
TGGTCTGGACTTGGGTAAGTGTGATCCCCTAAGTCCTTTACCAGAAAGCCCTTGCGTTCACCTATATCAAGTTACGAAATTTGGAACTACTGAAATTGTATAGATCGTGTGCCAGGGTTATCTAACGGAGGTGTCCCTTCCTCCATCGCAAGGATTTCGGCTGGTTTCTGTCCCCCATGAATCCATTTCAAACCACTGCCGACGAAGGCCTCTGTGTACTTGCAGCCAAGCACTTTCGTCAGCAAGCGCAACGGTTGTCGGCGCAGTTCGAGGGCATTCGGGCGGCTGAGGATATCGAGTGCATCCATCGTGCGCGGGTGGCGTCGCGCCGGCTGCGGGCCGGCTTGCGGATGTTTCAGGATCACCTCCAGCCCGAGGTGTATCGGCGGTGGCGCAAACACATTCGCCGCGTGACCTCGGGGCTCGGCGATGCCCGCGACAAGGACGTTCAAATCGAGTTCCTTTGCCGCGCGTTCTGCGAACTGCACGAAGCCTCGCTCTTTCC
The DNA here is from genome assembly GCA_034005525.1 of Thermoguttaceae bacterium. GTDB lineage: Bacteria > Planctomycetota > Planctomycetia > Pirellulales > Thermoguttaceae > PWXP01. The sequence continues at coordinate 506 of JAVEUP010000326.1, forward strand.
CGGGGTTGCCCGGCTCCTTGCCGACTTGGAGAAGCAACGGGAGCGTGTGCAGCCGAAGGTCGTCGAGGCGGTCGACCGGATTGAACGGAGCCGGGTGCTCGACGAGATGCAGGCCGCTTTGAAGGAAGTGCGCGGTACGGGCAAGTCGGACAAGGCGGTTTCGCGCTCAGCAGCCGTCTATCGGGAAGCCGAGCAGCGGATCAACGCCCAACTTGAAGAATTGCTCGGCCACGAGGGCGGCCTGGCCGATCCGTCGGCAAGTGCCGAGCATCATGCCATGCGCATTGCCGCCAAGCGGCTGCGGTACACAATCGAGATCGTCAAACCGGTTTACGATAAGAGTCTGGACGCAATGTTGAAAGCGGTCAAGCGGATACAGACCTTGCTTGGCGATATTCACGATTGCGACGTCTGGGCGGAGCGCCTCGACGTCTTCGCCGAGCGGCAGCGGCAGCGCATCATCGACCGCTTTGGCCACGAGGGCCCCTACGCGCGGCTCGCCGTCGGCATCCGGCACCTGCAAGACGCAAGAGCCCACGACCGAAAAGCCCTCTTCTGCGAACTGGCCGGTTACTGGGCGGAACTCACCCGGCAGGGCGCCTGGGATGAGTTGCGGCGACTGGCGCGGGCTCCGGGCGAGCGGGAAGAAACGCCGCCCGGCGAAGAAAGCCCGCAAAGTAGCCCGTGCAGTCAGAACGGTCGCGGGGAAGGAGGCAACGGCCGCTCCTTGCAGGCGATTGTCGCGGCCTGTGCCGACAACCTGAAAGTCTGAGTCATGGATGCCACTGAGAAGCGGGGGGAACCCGGGCACGAGTCGAAGATCGTGGCTGCCGTTGACGTGGGCTCGAACGCCCTGCGCATGTCGGTCGCCGAAGTCCTTCCCAACGGCGAGTTCGAAATCCTCGAACGGCTTCAGCGGGCCGTGCGGCTCGGGCAGGATACCTTCCGGCGCGGCCGGCTTGGCGGCCAGAGCATGCGGGCGGCGGTCGGCGTGCTCCAGGCTTTCCGGCAGGTGCTGCGCCTCTACGAGGTGGGCCAATTGCGCGCCGTGGCCACCAGCGCCGTTCGCGAGGCCAGCAACGCCGATACCTTCCTCGACCGCGTCTTCATGGCCACCGCCTTCCAGCTTGAGGTGATCGGGACTTCCGAGGAAAGCCGCTTGACGGTCTCGGCGGTGCGCCGAGCCGTGGGCGATGCGCTGGACGTGAACCGCGGCGTGAGCCTCATTGCCGACGTGGGCGGCGGCAGTACCCTGCTCACCCTGCTCGAAGACGGCGACATCGTCAGTTCCCACGGGCTGCGCCTCGGCTCAATCTGGCTCCAGGAGATGCTTTCCACCAGCGAAGAGTCGCCGGACCGGTCCACCGAATTGCTGCGGCACTACATCTGGAGCGCCCTGAGCACCGCACAGCAGTCGCTCCCGCTGGACCGCGTCTGCTCGGTAATCGCCGTCGGCGGCGACGCACGGTTCGCCGCCCGCGAGGTCGGCAAACCTACCGATTCGGCCGACCTGATGATCGTCGAACGGGCCGACCTCGACCGGCTCGCGCGGCAGTGTCAGAAGTACACTGCCGAGGAGTTGGCTCGCCGGCATGGCCTGCCGTTTGGGGAAGCCGAGACGATCAATCCCGCCCTGTTGGTGTATCAACTGCTGTTGAAGAAGACGCGGGCGGAGCGGCTGATCATATCTCACGTGTCCATGCGGGACGGACTGCTTCTGGACCTGGCACTCGCGGCGACCGGGCAGGAGGATGAGGGGCTGCTGAAGGGCATGATCGACTCGGCTACTTCACTGGCGGAGAAGTACGGCGTCGACCTGGAGCATGCCGGGGCCGTTGCCGATCTGGTCATCCAGCTCTTCGACCTGCTCCAGGCCGACCACGGCCTCAGCCCGCGGCATCGCCTGCTTCTGCGCATCGCCGCTATGCTGCACGAGGTGGGCGCGTTCATCAACCCCCGCTCGCTGCACAAGCATACCTACTACATCATCTACAACTCGGAGATATTCGGACTGAACCGCAGCGAGACGGAGATCGTTGCGCACACGGCCCGGTATCACCGCGGCGGAGGTCCGAAACCGACGCACTTCGAGTATACGGCCCTGCCCCGTGAGAAGCGCGTGGTGATCAACAAGTTGGCGGCGCTACTGCGACTTGCCGATGCCCTGGTGCGCGGCCGGGCCGAATCGGCACGCCGACTGCAATTCGAGCGCGATGGCGACGAGTTGATTGTTCACCTGCCTGCGGCGTCCGATCTCCTGCTGGAGCGCCGCTCGATCGCGGGTAGGGGCGACCTGTTTGAGGACGCATACGGCATGAAGGTACGGCTTGAGGAAGGGTAACGGAACATGGCGAAAGACGCCTTGAAATCGGTCGATCTTTATATCAACCGCGAACTGAGTTGGCTGGAGTTCAACGACCGCGTCTTGCGCGAGGGGCTCAACACGGAATTGCCGTTGCTGGAACGGGCGAAGTTCCTCGCCATCGTCAGTTCGAATCTGGACGAGTTCTTCATGGTGCGCGTCGCGGGGCTCATGCAGCAGCGTGCGGCAGGTGTGCGGCGGCGCGATTTCTCCGGCCTGTCGCCCGCCGCCCAACTAACCCGCATCAGCGACCGTGTGCATGCCATGGTCGCCGAGCAGTCGGAAGGCGTTGCCGCCGTCTTGGGGCTTCTGGCCGACGAACGGCTTTCTGTTCTCTCACGGCAGCAGTGGAACGATGCACAGCGCGAGCGTCTGGCGAAGCACTTCGCCAGGGAGATCTTGCCAATCCTGACGCCCCTGGCCGTGCAGGACCTCGATCCTATCCCGCTGTTGCCCGGCCTGCAATTGTACGTGGCCGTTCTGCTCCGGCGCAACGGCAAGGGCGCTGCCGAAGCCGATCGGCGCAAGATCGCCGTCGTGCCGGTGCCGACGCAACTGAGGCGTTTCGTGCCGCTCCCCGCCGAAGAGGGCGCGCAGTTCGCGCTACTGGAAGACGTGATTGCCGACAACGCGGCACTGGCCTTCCCCGGCTGTGAAATCGTGGCCGCCACCTGCTTCCGCATCACTCGCGACGCCGACGTCGACGTGCGCGACGACGACGCCGGCGACCTGCTGCATGCAATCGAGGAGGCCGTGCTCGCACGGCGCCGACGCGCGGCGGTCCGTTTGGAGATTGTGGCCGGGGCCAATCGCCACGTCCGCAAGTGGCTGACCGGCTGGTTGGGTGTCCGCAACGAAGACATCTACGAAATCGACGGCATGCTCGACGCGACGGCGCTGTGGCAGTTGGCCGGACTGGAAGGTTTTGACAAGCTGCGCAGCCCCGACTGGCCTCCGCAACCGCCCCGCGACCTGATCGGCTGCGACGACCTCTGGGAGGCCGTCCAGGACCATGATGTCCTGCTCTTCCACCCCTACGAGAGTTTCGATCCCGTGATCCAACTCCTCGAGCAGGCCGCGGCCGACCCGGACGTGCTGGCCATCAAGCAAACACTCTATCGCACCAGCGGCGACTCGCCGATCGTCCGGGCACTCGAGCGGGCCGGCCAGAGCGGCAAGGAAGTAACCGTGCTCGTGGAACTGAAGGCCCGGTTCGACGAGGCGCGGAACATCAACTGGGCCCGGCGGCTCGAAGACGCCGGCTGCCACGTCATCTACGGCATCGCCAACTACAAGACGCACTCGAAGGCGCTGCTGATCGTGCGGCGCGAGTCGGGCCGCATCCGCCGGTACGCCCACCTGGCCACCGGCAACTACAACGACAAGACCGCGCGGCTCTACTCCGACCTCGGCCTGCTCACCTGCGACCGCGATATCGCCACCGACGTCGCCGCGTTCTTCAACCTCCTGACCGGCTATTCGGAGACGGTCGGCTGGTCGAAGCTCACCATCGCCCCAACCGGCCTGCGGCAGCGGTTCATTGACCTGATCGAGCGGGAAATCCAGGTGTCTACCGCCGATAGCCCGGGGCTCATCCGGGCCAAGGTCAACTCGCTGCAGGATGCCGAGATCATCCGTGCCTTGTACCGGGCGAGCCAGGCAGGAGTCAAGGTGCAGCTCAACGTGAGGGGCATCTGCTGCCTGCGGCCGGGCATCAAGGGCTTCTCGGACAACATCGAGGTTACGTCGATCATCGACCGATTCCTCGAACACGCCCGCATCTTCCACTTCCGCAACGGCGGCCATGAAGAGGTGTACCTGGGCAGTGCCGACTGGATGCGCCGCAACCTCAGCCGCCGTCTGGAAATCCTCTTCCCCATTATCGACCGCAACCTGCGGCGGCGCGTCATCGACATCCTCGACACCTTCCTGGCCGACAACGTCAAGGCCCGCCGGCTGCGACCCGACGGCGTCTACGAACTGGTCGTCCGTTCGGGACCGAAGATCCGCGCGCAGGAGAAGCTGTACCGCGAGGCCGTTGAAGCCTTTCGGCTCAGCGAGAAGTCGGCCCCGCAATTCCGGCCCATCGAACGGCCGAAGGAAGCGTAAAGCGAAGACGAGACGCTGGCCAAAACTCCGGCCGGGCTCCACGAGGTGCTGATCGAGTTGCCCGGACAGGCAAGCATGAACCACGAAATACACGAATCACACGAAAGGGGATCCGCAGGCTTACAGCAAGAAGTGGGCAGGACAGTGGAAATAACTGATCGGACGCTTTCTTTCGTGTCGTTCGTGT
>JAVEUP010000015.1:0-72741 GCA_034005525.1 Thermoguttaceae bacterium
GGCTCTCCTATCTTGCTGTCTGCTTTGTAACAGCAGCTTGATGGAAGAGCCTTTTTCAGTAAATACCAATTACGAACATTTTCTCAGAAAGTGCAGACAACAGCCAACCGTGGGACAAGCTTCCAGCCAACCGTGGGACAAGCTTCCAGCTTGTCGGCTGAAGAAGACAGGCTAGAAGCCTATCCCACGATCTTGACAGGCTGGAAGCCTATCCCACGATCTCGACAGGCTGGAAGCCTATCCCACGATCTCGACAGGCTGGAAGCCTATCCCACGATCTCGACAGGCTGGAAGCCTATCCCACGATCTTGACAGGCTGGAAGCCTATCCCACGATCTTGACAGGCTAGAAGCCTATCCCACGATCTCGACAGGCTGGAAGCCTATCCCACGTTTGCATCTCCAAAACTCGAATGTATATGTTTGAGCATCTCGAGGAACATGCGGTCCCTTCGCTTGATAGTCTCCACGTCCTTTCCGCCGGAATAGTCATAGAACCCCTGCCCGGATTTGACGCCGAGCCGCCCCGCCGCCACCATATCCGTCAGCATCTCGGGCGCCTCCTTTGTATCACTCAAGGCGCCGAAGAGATAGGAGGCAATGGAACAGAAGACGTCCAAGCCGCCCAGGTCGGCCGTTTGAAGGGGGCCGAGGATCGGATACCGGAAGCCGGGGCCGCAGCGCATGGCGCGGTCCACGTCTTCGGCCGTGGCGATTCCCGCCTCGACAAGATGAAGGGCCTCCCTGAACACGGCAAACTGGAGCCGGTTGCCGATGAAGCCCGGTGCGTCCTTCTGCACCACGACGGGCGCCTTGTCGACGGTGTGCAGCAGTTCCCTGAGGACATCGACGGTTTCGCCGTCGGTCTCATCGGCCCGGATAAGCTCTACCAGGGGGATGATGTGCGGCGGGTTCCAGAAGTGCATCCCGATGAACCGACCTCGGTTCTTCACCCTGGCCGCGATACGATTGATGCTCAGGCCCGAGGTGTTCGTAGTGAACAGCGCATCGCGCCGGGCAATCGCCTCCACCTGCTCCCAGAAGACCTGCTTGGCGTCGAGCTTCTCGACGATGGTTTCCACAATCACGTCGGCGTCGTGAAGCGTGCCTCGATCCAGATGGTAGGAGATGCGGCGGGCGGTCTGCTCGGCCTCCTGCTCCGCCATGATGCCGTGCTCGACGAGGCTGCTGTTGTAGAGGGCCACCAATCGCCTGGATTTCTCCAGGCAGTCCTCGGCCAGGTCCACAACGCGAACGTCGTATCCCCATCGGGCGAACAGTTGCGCGATGCCGGAACCCATGGTACCCGCCCCGGCAACGCCGATGGTCGTGATGTCGTGGACGTTCATGGCTGCTGCTCCATTTCCCCAACCCGGATTCTTCACATGCGTAGGGTGGGACAAGGTCGCGTAGATCGTTGGTGGGTCCGCACAAGCCGCAACCGCGCTGATTCACTGCCGGCCACCCGGAGGCACGCCCGCAGTCGCGACCGATGGCCCACCAAGGAAGTGGCTTGTTTGACCCACCCTACCTGCTTCACCGCATTTGTAGCAAGTCCTCCGCGACGATCAGTTGCGCATCGGTGGCGGCCTGGACCTGCTCGACGCTGAACTCCGGGTTGATTTCCTTCAGCACAATGCCCTTGCCGGTGACTTCCATGAATCCCATCTCCGTGACAATGTAGTCCACCTGGTGAGCGGCCGTCAGGGGGTAGCTGCACTGCTTGAGGATCTTGGAGCTGCCCTTGGCGGTGTGCTCCATGGCGACGATCACCTTCTTGGCACCGGTGACAAGGTCCATGGCCCCGCCCATGCCGGGCACCATCTTGCCGGGCACCATCCAGCTTGCCAGGTTTCCCTGCTCGTCCACTTGAAGCGCCCCCAGGACAGTCACGTCCACGTGCCCGCCCCGGATGATCCCGAACGACGTGGCGGAGTCGAAGAAGACGCCGCCCGGCAGGATGGTTACGCACTGGCCGCCGGCGTTGACGATCCGCGGGTCTTCCTCGCCCGGCGCAGGCGGCGGGCCGACGCCGATGAAGCCGTTTTCCGATTGGAAGAAGATATTGACGCCTGCGGGCACGAAGCCGGCCACCAAGGTTGGGAGCCCGATGCCGAGGTTCACGACGTCGCCATCCTTCAATTCCCTGGCAACCCGCCTGGCGATAAACTGCTTGATCTGGTGTTTCTCCATCAGCTTGCACCTCCGTTGACGATGTAGGTGACAAAGATGCCGGGCGTGACCACGTGGTTGGGATCGAGCTGTCCCGCTTCGACGACCTCTTCGGCCTCGACGATGACCACGTCGGCGGCGGTGGCCATGATGTTGTTGAAGTTTCTCGTGGCGCCGCGGTAGACGATATTGCCGTAGCGGTCCACGGTCTGGCCGGCGATCAGCGCCACGTCGGCCCGCAAGGGCTTTTCCAGGAGATACTTGGCGCCGTCCACCTCGATCAGGTCTTTGCCTTGTTCGACGACCGTGCCGACGCCCGTCGGCGTCAGGATGCCTCCCAGGCCGGCGCCGCCGGCTCTGACCTGCTCGGCGAGGGTGCCTTGAGGGACGAGGACGACCTCGAGTTCTCCCTCGTTCATTTGGCGCCCGGTTTCCGGATTGGTGCCGATGTGCGAGGCGATGACCTTCCTGAATTGCTTATGGACCACGAGTTTACCCACGCCCACCTCGGGAAACCCGGTGTCGTTGCAGATGAGGGTCAGGTCCTTGACGCCCCGCTCGACCAGCTTGTCGATCATCCGGTGCGGGTTGCCGCATCCCAGGAAGCCGCCCACCATGACGGTCATGCCGTCTTTGACCTTGCCGGCGGCTTCGTCCAGGGTAATGAGTTTGTTCATGGTCGCTGCGGTCCTTTCGTGTCTGTGCCTCTCCCGTTTCCAGGTACACACTGCCATCTTTCCCGGACGGCACGGGGCCCGTGCCTGCTCCATTGTCGCGGGCTGTAGCCGGAAACGGAAGAGCCCTATCTCCTGACAATCATCGCGATTCCTTGTCCGCCGCCGATGCAAAGCGTGGCCAGTCCCGTCTTGCTGTCCCGCTTGCCCATTTCGTGAAGCAGGGTAACGAGAATCCGGGCGCCGGTGGCCCCTATGGGATGCCCTAAGGCGATGGCGCCCCCGTTGACGTTGACCTTGTTCATATCGAAGTTCAAGTCGCGGGCGACGGCGAGGGCCTGGGCGGCAAAGGCCTCGTTGGCTTCGACAAGGTCGATGTCTTCCATGGCGAGGCCAGCTCTGGCGAGGGCCGTTCTTGAAGCGGGAATCGGACCCGTTCCCATGATACTGGGATCCACCGCCGCGGAGGCATAGCCGACGATCTCCGCCAGCGGCGCCAGCCCGAGCTGGTCGGCCTTGTCCCGGCTCATCACCACCAGCGCAGCGGCGCCGTCGTTGATGCCTGAGGCGTTGCCGGCCGTGACGGTGCCGTCTTCCTGGAAGGCCGGCCGCAGTTTGGCCAACGCTTCCCGCGTCGTGCCGAACCGCGGATGCTCGTCCGTATCGACCATCACCGGGTCGCCCTTTCTTTGCGGAACGGCCACCGGGACGACTTCGTCTTTGAACCGCCCGCCCGTGATGGCCTCTTCGGCCTTCTTCTGGCTGCTGACGGCCAGTGCGTCCTGCTCTTCCCTTGTGAGGCCGTATTGCCGGGCGATGTTCTCGGCGGTGATGCCCATGTGCTGCCGGCTGAAGATGTCGGTCAGTCCGTCGGCGACCATGTAGTCGACAAGCCGGCCGTCGCCCATGCGTTCGCCCCATCGGTGGCCGGGAAGGAGGTACGGGGCCCGGCTCATGTTCTCCGTGCCACCCACGACGAAGACGTCGCCGTCGCCCGCCTTGATCGCCTGCGCCGCCAGGGCCGCGGCCTTCAGGCCCGAACCGCAGACTTTGTTGACCGTGTACGCGCAGACCGACTCGGGGATACCGGCGTGCATGGCCACCTGCCGGGCCACGTTCTGCCCCAGTCCCGCCTGGAGCACGTTGCCGAAGATGACTTCCTCCACCGCGCCAGGTTCGAGGCCGGCCCGCTGCAAGGCTTCCTTGACGGCGAGGGTTCCGAGTTCCACCGCGCCGACGTCCTTGAAGGCCCCTCCGAAGGTGCCGACCGGCGTCCTTACCGCACTGACGATGACTGCTTGTTTCACTGTGGGATCAGCTCCTGTACATGCGAAAGGGACAGTCCCATTTTCGCGGCCGTAACGGTTGATCGATGGGTCAAGGCTCCCGGGTGTGCCGCGAAAATTGGGACAGTCCCCTGGTACATGCGAAGGGGACAGTCCCATTTTCGCGGCCGTAACGGTTGATCGATGGGTCAAGTTCCCCGGTGTGCCGCGAAAATTGGGACAGTCCCCTGGAAACGGTTATGTTCATTCGCTAATACACTCCAACGCTCGCCAGCATGATGGTGGGTATGGAGGACAAAATGGGCAGTAGCAGGGACGTGACAAAAATGTCGACGTACGACTCCTTGTGCGTCATTCCGGTCACAACCAGCAGCGTGAGGACCGCGCCGTTGTGGGGCAGGGTGTCGAGCCCGCCGGAAGCGAGCGAGGCCACGCGATGGAACGCCTCGGGGCTGATACCCGTTTCGAGGGCCATCTGAAGGTACCTGTCGCCCAGCGCCTCCAGCGCGATGCCCATGCCGCCGGACGCCGAGCCGGTGGCGCCCGCCAGAACGTTGACGGCCACGGCCTCGGAAATCAGGGGCGATCCCCGGATTCCCAGTACGTAGTCCGTCAGCGTCTGGAAGCCCGGCACCGCCCGGACGACCGCCCCGAACCCGACCGCGGCGCTGGTGTTGACGATGGCAAGGACCGAGCCCGTCGCGCCGCCGCTAATGGTCTTGGTGAAGCCGCGATAGCGTCTCAGGTTGGTCAGCATGGCCAGGGCAATGCCCGCAAGCAGGGCGACGACGATGTCCCATTGCAGCAGGTTCAGGGTGAGGACGACCGAAAGCAGAGGGAGCACCGACACGAACGGATGAGGCAGTTCGCCGGATACCGCCTCGGAAGCGCTGTTGTTCCGGGCCGGTTCGACGAACACTTCCCCTCGCGCGGTCAGCCGCCGCTCTTTCCATACCATATATGCGTAGCCGAAGCCGAACATGAACGCCGCGGCCGTGATGCCCATGATGGGCGCGGCCGCGGGCGTGGTCTTGAAATACGGCATCGGAATCAGGTTCTGGATCTGAGGGCTGCCGGGCAGCGCTGTCATGGTGAAGGTGAACGAGCCGAGCGCGATGCAGCCGGGAATGAGTTTTCTGGAGAGGTTCGCGTCGCGGAAGAGGGCCAGCGCCAGCGGATACATGGCGAACACGACGACGAACAGGCTGATGCCGCCGTAGGTCAGAACCGCGCAGCCGAGAATAACGCCGAGAATCGCCCGCTTCGCCCCGAACAAGCCGGTCATCCACCGGGCGATGGACCTGGCCGCTCCCGTATAGTCCATCAGGTGCCCGAAGATGGCGCCCAGCATGAACACGGGGAACCAGGTCTTTGTGAAACCCACGAACCCGCTCATGTAGGTGTCCTTGTAGGCTTCGACCAGCGGAAGCCCGCCCGTTACGGCGACGACCAGGGCCGCCAGCGGAGCGACCCAAATAATGGAATATCCCCGGTACGCCAGGAACATCAGCAACACGAGGCCAATGACAATTCCCAGCATGTACCATTCTCCGCCTTGGTTCGTTGTTTGGTAACCGTTCACGGGGGGACTGTCCCAATTTTCGCGGCACAAAGGGCGTTCTTGCCCAATGATCCACCGTTTCCGCCGCGAAAATGGGACTGTCCCCTTCGCGTGGAGCGGAGAAAACTACCCGCGCCACCCCGTGAACGGTTACGTTGTTTGGGTCCTGCTGGCGATCAAGCGTCAGGCCGCGGTCCAGCCGCCGTCGATGGTCATGGTCGATCCGGTGATGTGGGCGCCGGCGTCGGAGCAGAGAAACGCGGCGACTTCGGCGATGGTTTCCGGCTCGATCAGTCTCTTGACGGCCGCCTTCTGCAGCATGATGGTCTCGATGACTTCCGCTCTGGAAATACCGTGGCTTTTCGCCTGGTCGGCAATCTGGTTGTCCACCAGCGGGGTTCGCACGTAAGCGGGGCAGATCGAGTTGACGGTGATTCCATAAGGCCCTCCTTCCAGGGCCGCCGTCTTGGTCAGCCCGGCCAGTCCGTGCTTCGCCGAAACGTAGGCCGCTTTGAATTCCGACGCCACCAGGCCGTGGATCGAGTTGATATTGATGACCCTGCCCCACCGCTGCGCCTTCATGGACGGCCACGCATACTTCGTAAGCAGGAACGGCGCCGTCAGCATCAAGGCGATCATGAAATCCCACTTATCCTCGGGAAAGTCCTCGATGGGCGACACCGTCTGGATGCCGGCCACGTTCACCAGGACGTCCACCCTGGAGAACTCCCGCAGAGTGAACTCGACCACCGCCTTGCAGTCGTCTCTGCGGCTAAGATCGGCCTTCAGGCACGCGGCGCCCATGCGATCCGCCTCTGTCCGAAGCTTCGCCTCGTTGACATCGGCAACGACCACCTTCGCCCCCCCGCCGGCAAACGACCTGGCGATTGCCAGCCCGATCCCGCTGGCCCCGCCGGTAACGATACACACCTTGTCTTTCATCATGCAGTTCGCTTCCGACGGCCTGCACAGCGGTCGACGAGAAATCTCATGGTGCCGTGACCTCGACAGCATCCAGCGAGTCATTGGCGATCACCGCCCGAGCGTATGCCAGGCATGCCTGAACGTCTTCCGGCTCCAGGTCGGGATAGTCGTCCAGCAGCGACTCGACAGTCTCGCCCTGCGCGAGCAGGCTAAGGACCGTCTCCACGGAGATGCGCATACCACGGATAATCGGCTTGCCGCCGAAGATGGCGGGATTCGCAGTGATTCGGTTCAACAGGTTGGCGTCAGGCACGTGGATTCTCCTTCTTCCCTTCTCTCCGCTACGACAGTCGCCGTTCACGGGCCGGCGACTGGCACATTCTTCGGCCGCCAGACGCACTGGCGGGGAGAAACGATGGTCGAGCCATGGACCTATCCTCGTACCGCCGACACGTTGTCATCCCCCGTAAACGGTTATCTCGCGGCTGATCAGTTGCGCGACACGAAAACCCTCTCCCCACTCAGTCTAAACCGGCAGGCGTGGGCAGTCAACGGGTTTCGGGCGCGTGCCCGTCTGCCCCGACGCCGCTACCCCGTCAGCGTTTCCGTCCTTGTCGCTGCACGTCCCAGATTGTCGCATTGGTGCCGAGCCTGGTCAAGCACTTCCAAGTCCCGAAGGGACCAGCCTAAACCAGCCCGGGGTGGAGCCGCCGCGAGTGGTGCGAGCGAGGCGCAACCCCGGGTTGGCAGAGGTGCGGAAGACAGAAGCCCGAAGGGCTGACCCTAATCGGCCAACCCGACCATGCCGCAATCGTTGGTTCGGGAATGGCGCGCGGAGCGCAATCGCGAGGTGATGGCATGGTCTTGACTAGCAACGGGTTGCGGGCCAGAATGGGCGTTGGCTCGGGGGTTCTTATCCCGCCGAACCGGCGGGCCTCATGTATTAGCACGGCCAAAGGCGGGCGGGATAGAAGCCTTAACCTGTGCTCGTACTCAGTCGCTTGCACCGCCGCGCTGAGCACAAGCACGTCTTCTGAACCCAGCCGCAATTGGCCTAATGCAGGAAGGGAATGAACAGGAGGTAACGGAGGAAACAGAGAAAGGAGTGTTGGCGACCACTTTCGTGTGCTTCGTGGTTTTCGTGGTTCACTTGCTTTGCCTCCAAATTCCTGGTGCTTGCCCGCGATTGCCGCGTTGCATAGGAACAAACTTAGGCTCTTCCGTTTCTAGGTGCAGAACCGCCCGGCGCGTGGGTGAACCCGGATGCTGAGACATCCGGAACCACCCACCCTACGGCTTGTCGCCACCGATTCGCACCCAGATACGGAAGAGCCCAAACTCATGAATGGCATTGACGCCCCATCTTAAGGGGGCAAATTGGGAGCATAGTGTCCCTTCCGCGTTGGAGCCAAAAGCATGTATTCCCCTTTTCAATTGTGTGTGGTGGCTATTCTAATCGCTCTGATGGTGATTACCGCGAGGGAAGCTGGAAGAAAAGGATATCGGCCATCCTTGTGGTTTTTTACTTGGGGACTCATCGGTCTGCTGATTGTGGCTATCCTTCCCTTCGTAAATGAGCAATGCAGTCTACCCGACGACAAATGCAGGTCATGGAGGATAGCAGGAAACGCAATTGGAGGCGCAATTTCCGCGATCGGGCTCCTCTGGCTAGTCGTTAACCTAGTCGCTCGATAGCCCTTTGCGCGGGCCGGAACGGAGAACCGACGCAAAGAACCAACGGATCAGCCGGGCGAAGCATAAGTGAGACTTTGCCCGAAGGGACGGCATTGAAAGCCATCTGGTCCTACCTGCGGCAAAGCAGCGAATGCTCGCGAACTGCACGACGAATGGGCTCAGCCTTGATGGACGGCGGTTCCCTTCCAGAAGACGGCTCTCGCCTTGCCGAAATCCCTGGTGAAAACGACAACGTCGGCCGATTTGCCGGGTTCGAGGCTGCCAGTGCGGCGGCCGAGGCCCAGCAGGTTGGCCGGGTTGCGCGAGGCCATGCGCACCGCCTCGTGGACCGGTGCGCCGGTGAAGTGCACGAACCGCCTGACGCCCTCGTTCAGCAAGACGCTGCTCCCGATCAACGTGCCCTCTTCGGCGTAGTAGACGCCCTGCGCGGTACTGCGCACTTTCCGGGTCATGTACTGATAGATGCCCGGCTTGGCACCGGCCGAGATCACGGCGTCGGAAATGAGGATGATCCGGTCGGCAGGCTTTGCCCGGTGGGTGATGCGCAGCAAGTCGGGGGCAACGTGGGTGCCGTCCGGGTTCAACTCCACGTACACGCGGTCCTGGTTCAGGGCGAACGCGGCCAGCCCCGGCTCGCGGTGGTCCAGCCCGCGCATGGCGTTGTATAGGTGTGTGCAGCATATCTTCTGACGCCCGCACACGGCCGCGGCTTCCGCCGCGCTCGCCATGGTGTGGCCCACGCACGGCAGGATGCCGAGCTTCCGCATCGCTGCCGGCAACGCGCCTGCTCCGTCCAACTCCGGCGCGAACGTCATCATGCGAATCCGGCCGCCGGCCAGCCTCTGGAGTTCTCGCAAATAGCGCAGATCGACAGGCCGGACGTACTGCGGCTGCACGCCGCCGCGCTTGTCCGGGCTGATGAACGGCCCCTCGACGTAGAGGCCGGGGACGCGGTCCGAGCAGCTTTCAGTATCCAACAGACCTGCCACGCGCTTGATAACCGCCGGGTCGGCCATCATCGTCGGTACAAAACGGACGATGCCGCAGGCGAGCAGGTTGGCATCGAACTGCGCAAGTCCCTCTGCCGTGCATGTCTCCCAGCCCACCATGCCTGCACCGTGGATGTGCAGGTCGATCAGTCCCGGCGTAACGTACCCGCTGGCGGCGTCGAACTCGGCGGCGCCGCGCGGCGTCTTCTTCGCCTTACCGGCGTGGACGATCCGACCGTCGGCGAGCACGACGGTTCCGCCAGGTATCGACCGGTCGGGCAGGACCACTTCTCCGTTCTGGATGTAGATTGGGCCTTCAGTAGCATGCATCGCAAGTCTCCCATTCTCAAGTGCAGAACTGCCCGGCGCGTGGGTGAACCCGGATGCCGAGACATCCGGAACCACCCACCCTACGTCTTGTCACCACCGATTCGCACCCAGAAACGGAAGAGCCAAAACCCTGACGAACTAACCTCGAAACACGGCCACCTCGGCCATACGGCCTTCGAGGTTGGCAAAACCGTCGCAACGGCCGCCCACGAAGACGTCGCGGCAGCCGTCGGGCCGTGTGACCGCCGCCTTTCCGGCGAAGATCGGCTCGGCGCCTTCATTGAGGTACACGGCCACCTGCTCGCCGCAACGCACCAGGCGGACGTGATTCCAGGTCTTCGGCTCAATAACGGGACTGCCGGAGAGCCGTTCACCCGTGTCGTTACCATTGAAGAAGAACAGCCGGCCGGCAGCACCGTCCGCCGCGGCCGCGCCGGTAATGCCAAGATGGTCGCCGGGACAAGTCTTCTCCCCATCCGGCCCCCAAGAGAACAAGTAGCCGGTGACCGGCCGGTTATCGTTGGGCAGGCCGTTCCAGAAGAACAATTCGACGGTGTAGTCGGCGCCCGGATCGAGCTGCGCCTTCATGCGCCCGCCGGCGAACTGCACGGCGCGCGGCTTCTCGCCGCCGCTGCGCAAGTCCTCGCGCTGCGGGCCATCGAGATAGAACGCGTAGCCGGTTTCGTACGAGCCGTGGTTGCCATGGCCTGAACTGTCGAAAGCCTGCTTTCCTTCGATCTCACCCAGTCGCCAGTACGCAACCGGGTCCCTTGCAAGAAGCTGCTTTACGAACGGCCCTTGCGAGAGCACGATCTTGCGCCGTGGCCGTCCGGTTACCTCCTCGAACATCTCCAGGAGGGAGTCGACCATGATCGTTTCGACGTCGTCCTGGGTTACCGTATGGCGTGCGGGCCAGGTGTTGTAGCCGCCCAGGGGGCGCAGTTCGGGCGGAGGAATGTAGCCGACCCGGCCGTTGGCCAGCTCGATGGTGAACATGTCGGCCAGCGGGCATTGCAGCTTCAGCTTCAATCCCGTGATGCCGTAGACCTCGGGCGGCATGGCGGCGATGCCCAACTCGCCGATCCGAATGACCTGGAGCTTCGCTTTCACCTGATCCATGTCCCGGAGCAGTACAATTTCCCGCGCGTAGACCTCCTCCCTGGATTGCGGATCGCGCCCGGCCATCTCTCCGTAGACCTTGTCGGCCCAGGCCTGGGCTTCCTGGTCCGGCTGCTGCAACTGGACTGATATTTCCCGCTGGGCCACCGCCAACGGGACCGACGCGTGGAAGTCGATTCTTCCGTACGCGCGCAGCGCGGCCTTGGCTACCCCGGCGGCGTACTGGATGCGGGAGATCGACCTGGCGGGATTCGCGTAGTCTTGCCACTGCTGATCGCCGCTGGTGCCATGCGACATCATGGCGACGAAGGAATCGTCCCCGTCGGCCAGTCGCTCGGACACAATTCGCACGAAATCGCCATAGTAGTCGGCCGAAATCGGACTGCCGCCGAAATAATGCATCGAGTAGTTGGCCAGCAGGGCCATCGGCTTGCCGTCGAGCGATTGCACGGCCAGGACTGATACTTCGGGGTCGGATGGGCCGCAAGGGCCGATGTATTGGGGGTTCTGATAACCCGGGTGCATCATCGCACGGACGTTTCGCCGTCCGAGGGGATCGGTGCCGACGCAATCGGGGCGGCGGATGAACACGCGGCAGAAGGTCCCTTCCGGATGGTCCTCGCCGCCGCAGCCGACCTTCGCAGGCCGGAGATTGCCGGCGGCCTTCTCAATGCACTCGATCAACTTGCCGGGCACGAAGGCTGCGTAGTCGGCATCGGTCTTCGTCCCCAACGCGCCGTGCAACGCTCCGCCGGAATGCGTGTGCGTTGCCGAGATCATCATGTTCTCGGGCGGGATGCCGGTTGTCTTGGCCGCCGCTGCCCGAACGGCCGCTTGGATTTCGTTGGGTACGACAATCGTGTCGGCCACTATCATCGCAACCTTTGTGGCGCCGTCGTCCAGGACGAGACAGCGGGCGAACAGCCGATCGTTGACCTTGTTGGCCGAACGGCTCAGGAAGCCACCCGAGACCAACACGGGGAACTTCTCGGGCGTAATGTCGACCGACGCGATACCTGCGCGAAGCGTGCCGCTGCCGCCTGGCTCGGCGGCCTTGGCAACGGCTGCCGGCAGGACGCCGCCGAGGCATCCCAGTCCGGCAACCGACGTTCGGATGAGGAACTCGCGACGATCGGACTGATGTTTCACGGCTTGCTCCTTTGGGTGTATGGTCATTGCATTTGTTCCAGCCTGCTCTTCTTCTGCGGCCCAAAACGACTCGCTTGGACCGCCCTGCCGACGCGATTGATGCGGATGCCGTATTCGGCGGACAACTCAGAACTCGCCTTGTATCACCTCCCCGCCGGAGGGCGTAGCCGCCGATTGCCAGATGCGCAACGCAACGGTCTCGCTAACGAACCGCACGCTGCCGTCGCACATGGCCACTGTCATCGGAGTACCCCTCGTTCAGCAGGTGAACGGAATACAGTGCGCAGAATTACACCCCAACCTTATCATAACCACGCGCGAATCGGCGTCAATTATGAAATCCGACAAATCTCTTACAGTTTCTTGCAAACTTGTCGGACGCGGGCCAATGGGCCGCTTTGTTCCGCCACATTGGCCAGCGGCGCATGCGCCCAGAGCGGGGTTGCCGCGCCCGATGCCAATGCAACGAAACCGTCTGGATGCCGACGTCACGGTCATCCCTGACTCACCCACGGCTGGCGCGGAATAGAAAGCCTTTCGGCAACCGTTTACGGGGCAGCAGTGCGGGCAGTTCTCTCCGCTGCATGCAAAGGAGACGGTCCCGTTTTCGCAACGGACCGGTTGGCCCGGATTATTCATGACAGTAGGGTGGTGACAAGCAAGCCAAGACCCTGGTGGGCCTTCGGTCGCTCGGCCGGGCCTGCTGCCAGCGCACGGCGTGCAAACCACCCGGGCCTGGCTTGCGCAGGCCCACCAAGGACTTACGCGACCTTGACCCTACATGAATAATCCGGGTTGGCCGATTACGGCTCGGGAAGCCCCGGCAGGGGGACGCCGGGAGGAATGGGGATTTCTTCAAACACCGGGTCAGGTTCGGCGTCCAGGTCGGGGTTGACCATGCCCGGCATCCCGGCAGGCAGGTCGGCTGCTGCCCGCGTTGCGCCCGGGACAACCTCGCCGGGATCGAGCCAGAGCCCGCGGTCATCCAGCCGCATGGTGCCGAGGTCCAGGTCAAGGTTCATCCGCTGCACCTCGTAGTTGACCCACAGGTTCAAGAAGCTGTCCTGGGCGTTGAGTAAGCCGGACAGGGCTTGCACGAGGTCGCGGGCGGTGGTGGCCCCGAAAGTCTGCTCCTCGCCCGGTTTCGGCGGCCGCTGCAAACGCAACTGCGTGATCTCGACCTGGGAGATGGCCACTTGCACTCCTTCGCGGGCGATCTCGAAGTCGAGCTGGTTGAGTTGGATCGTCCGCAGCGTTTCGCGCAGCGTCTGGACCACCCCGTCCTCGTACGCATAGTATTCGCGGCGGGCACGGTCGTAGTCAATCAGCGTTTCCCGGTACGCGTTCCGTTCGACAAGTCTCGTCAGCGGCGCGTCGAACCGCAAGCCCACCCGGAGCCGACCCGTTGTACTGCGGAACTTCAGCGGGTTGTTGTCCGTGGTGGCCAGGTCGCCGGAGAAGGTAACGTCAAGGTCGCCCCGCAGGGCATTTGCCGCGATTTCGACCCGGCGCCAGCGGTCGACCAGGGCGGCGCGGGCGTTCATCCAGTCGAGCCGGTTGCGGCGCGCCGTCTCGACGGCGTCTTGCCACGGCAGTTCAATGGGAGTAAGCGTCACGGTATCGAGCCTCGCCCAGGCTTGCACCAGCGCAAGGGAGGCCAAATGTTGGCCGAGACGGCGCAAGGCGCCGATGAGTTCCTCGGAGGACCGTTCCGATCCCTCACCTTGCCTCGGCGCCAGAGAATCGGCCGCTTCCGGTCTTTCATAGGGCTCCAGTTCAACCAGGGCGTCCGACAATTCGGCCTGAAGCTTCCGGAACTCATCGCGAAGCCGTGCGACGCGATGGTTGAGCCCCTCAATGCTTACGGCGGTCCGCTCCACGTCGCCGTCGCGCAGTTCAGGACGGGCGGCAAGCCGGCGGAGGCTCGCCTGCCGCTTCGGCAGGGCGCCTTCGAGTTCCTGCATGTCCAGCTTGAGCAGTTCCAGGGCTGCCGCGCCCAGTGTTGTCACGTGGGCGATGGAGCCGGCCAGGTCGTCCGGGGGCGGTACGTCCGGATCGCGAAGCTTCAGGAGCAGGTCGGCAACGCGGTCTTGGGCGTCTGTGGTGCGGGGATCGATCAGGTCGAACCGGCCCAATAGCGGGTCCTCGACTTTTATGGGAAGCCCCGGCGGCAAACCGATCAGAACCTTGTACGCGTCGAGCCGGTCCTGATAGGTCTTCTTCAGCGACAGCAGCCGGCTTTGCGCGTTGTACAACGCTTGCCGCGCCTGATCGACCTGGAGGCGGTCGATCCGTCCCGCTTCGTACGCCGAATCGAGTTGATCGAGGCTCTCGCGCAAGCCCGCCACGTTTGCCCGCTGGTTGCGGATGCGCACCTGCTGCTCCATCAGCGCCAGCAGTCCTCCGGAACCCGTAACGGCGCCCGGGCTGACGGTTCCAAGTCCGATCCCCGAACGGCTCGGGCCGGGGTCGGGTGTCCGGCCGGTGACCGTATTGACGTAGAACGAACAGCGGAACCGTTCCATTTGGCGGATGTTTGCCAGCAGCGCGCGTTCCGCGTCGGTGAGCGATTCGAGTACCACGGCCCGGCCGGCCCCTCGCAACAGCGGCTGCGCCAGCGAGAAATCCAGCAGCGAGGTGGCCGAATACTCGTCCGGCCCGGCAAACTGCCACACAAGCGAGTTGGCCATCCCGGCCACCAATTCCGTGCCGGTGGCGAACTGCTTCCTCATTTCGATAATCCGGCCCATGTCGCTGTTGATGGCCAGCAGGCTTGATGGGCCGCCTGCCCGATCCGGACCGTCGGCCGTGAAGAACGTGGAGTAGCCGCCGAAGAACTGGGCATCGAACCGGAACTGCTGGAAGGAAACGTCCAGGGCCGAAAGGTACAGGTCCTCCAGCTTGCTCTGGTAACGCCGCGAGTGAAGCCGGGCCAGGAGGACCGCCGACTCGCGATCGAGCACCACGTTCCCCTCGTCGTCGTACGGGAGGTGAAGCAGCCAATACGGATTCTCGACGAAAGGCGTCGTGCCGTACCGCTCCCACGCGCGCGAGCCCCGCTTGCCGTCCACGCACTGCATCAACTGGTGCGAAATCGGGTCGTCGGTGGGCATGGGCGGCCAGTTCGGGCAGTTCGGGTCGTGCATGCGCGACTTCGAATCGGCCTCGATCGAATAGTCGGTCAACTCCCAACCCGGCCCCTGGGCTCCGCGGCCAATCAGGCTGTACGCCTCGAAATCGGCTTGCTCGCGGTAGAACGACCGGGAACAGCCAGTTGACAAAACGAGCCCCCCCACCAGGAGGATCGCGGATGCAGTGCCGGAGACCCATCCGGGCACGGCAGACTCCTTGACCGGCGATATCGGGGGGGCGTTCGCGTTCACGTCACAACCATTCGGCTGAAAGCGGCCTCCGGCTTTAACGATTATGCCGTTTAGGGGGAATGTGATGGATTGGCAGACTCTGGGCCCAGCAGCCCGATTAGGAAACTTGGGGGGGGCCATGGCAAAACATTGACAATCGGTTCTGGACCGAATATCATCGAACTTAGGCGTCTGTCTGCCTCGGTGTCACCAAGACCCCAAAACCCTCGGGGCCGCTATGAGTATCTGGAACAAAGTCCTGTTGGGCCTGATCTTTGTCACGTCGCTGGTGTACGTGTACATGGCTGCGCGCACCCTGCAGACCCACAAAACGTGGCGCGAGGCCGCCCAGCGGCAGGAGAAACAGCTTGAAGACCTCGACGAACAGATCGAGAAGACCCTTCACGCTGTCAGCGAGCAGGAAGTGATTGCCGAGATGGGCATCGAGCAACTCCGGCAAGGGCTGTTCGCCGTCTTGATCGACCGCGGCCGCGTTTGGAACAATTGCGAGCCGGAGCAGATCAACGCGGAGACCGGTGCGGTCCGGGTGAAGACCGACTTCCCCGACGAGGACAATCTGCCCGGCCGCCATGGAATCCACGAGAAGACGATTATCTACGTGTTCGAGGAGGCCGACGTCGAGGCGCCGCTGAACCAGGCGGGCGGCCGTTACTTGGGTGAGTTCAGGGTGACCGAAGTGGCCGACGGCCTCGTTGGCATGGAACCGGCAATGCGAATGGACCAGCGTGAACTGAAACGCCTGGCGGAAAGCCGCGGACCTTGGAGCCTGTACGAAGTGCTTCCCTACGACAGTCACAAGATTGTTCGGAAGATGGACAAGGACTACTTGCAGCGCGTCCTGCCCGAAACCGTCGCGAACGAGTACGTCTTCGACGGCGAGCCGATGACCAGGGCGAAGGCCGAGGAACTGGGGCTCGAGGGCCGGATCGTCAACGAGAAAGGCGAGGACGTGGCCGACGGCGAGGAAGGCGCTTATGTCCGCGACCTTCGCGATTACGGCATCTTGTTCTCCGTGTTTCATCGCGAAAGGACGTTGTGGTACGACCAGCGAGATTCGGCCGAGGCCGACAAGAAGTACGCCGAAGCCGCCGCAGCCGATGCCAAGAGGCAGGTCGAATTCCGGGAGGCGGAAGTCGTGGGGCTGAGGCGCGATCTGGCTCAGATCCGGCATGAAATGGACGCCATCGTCGCGCACCGGAAAGCGATGGAAGGGAAGCTGGCGGAACTTGGGCAGTCGTCCGCCGAATTGGCCGCGAACAACCGATCGATCGCCAGCCAGATTGCCCAGGTGCAAATGGAGGCCCAGCGCCGCATCGACGAACGCACCCAGCGCGTGGCGCAGGGCGCGGCCGAGCAGTAGCCGCGGGCGTCGCATGGAATCTTGACGGAACAGATGGGGTGCTGCTTCAGCTACCCCGTGACGAAGGGGCCCAGGATGGGAGTGTACGACCGCGATTACTACCGGGGCAACGCCCAGCCCGGCATCCAGATGCGCGCGCCGCAAACGGCGGTCGTCTGGATCATTCTGATCAACGTGGGGTTGTGGGTGGTCGACGCCTTCGTGCCGCAGTTGGCCCTGATGAAATGGCTGGAGCTTCGCGGCGATACGCTCTGGAAGCCGTGGCTGTGGTGGAACTTGGTCTCCTATGGTTTCGCCCATGCGGCGGAGCCAAGCCACGTGCTGTTCAACATGCTCGGGCTGTTCATTCTCGGGCGCGATATTGAATGGACGTATGGCAAGCGCGAGTTCATCCGCCTATATCTTGCCTTGGTGATGGCCGGAGGACTTGTTTGGTCCCTTGCCATGACGGCTCGCGTGTTCCTGTTCCACGAAGTCCCGCCCGAGATGGCCGGAAGATTCTCCGTCGTCGGCGCGTCGGCCGCGGTTAGCGGCATTGTGGTGCTCTTCGCCCTGCACTTCCCGCGCCGCACGCTGCTGCTGTTCTTCCTGTTTCCCATCCCTGCCTGGGTGCTGGGTGTTCTGCTGGTGACCTTCGACATTATCGGCGTGCTGGGCGAGGGTAAGCAGAACGTCGCCTATATCGCGCATCTCGCCGGTGCGGGGTTCGCATTCTTGTATTTCAAGACGGGTTGGCGTTTCGGGCGTTTGGGCGAAGGGTTTGGAGCTTGGCTCCGGCGGCTGCGCGGGCCGCAGCTACGTGTCCGACGTCCGGAAGACGATTCCGAGGAGAGCCTCAGTGACGAGGTCGACCGAATCCTGGAGAAAATCTCTCGCGAGGGCGAGGCCAGCCTCACCCGCCGCGAACGACGCGCGCTGCAAGACGCCAGCCGGCGCTACCAGCAGCGCAGGGGGCAATAGAAGACAACCGCTCTTTCGCCATTTGCCGAGGTGCTTCCGTGCGACGCGTGCAGCTTTGGATGCTGCTGGCCATTCTCGCAGCCGCGGTGGCGGTCGCCGGGACCGCGTGGCGGGGGGCGCGTCGCGATCGCCCCGGCGTCGATTATCGGGCGGCGGCTGAAGAGCTTGACCGCCGGATCATCGGCCGCATGGTGGAGTTGCCCGGCGGAACGTTTCGCATGGGCGACGACCGCTCCCCGGAGCCCGACGCCCGCCCCGCCCACAATGTTCGCCTGAGCCCTTTTCGGATCGACGAGCACGAAGTGACCAACGGGCAATTCGCCGCGTTCGCCGACGCGACCGGCCACGTGACCACCGCCGAACAACGCGGTTGGTCGCTGGTGTGGGACGAACCGTCCGGCCGGCGGGTGAAGATGCCGGGCGCCGACTGGCGCCGTCCCGGTGGGCCGGACACCCGAATCGACGGCCGCCAGCGCCATCCCGTGCTACATGTCTCGTGGTTCGACGCCGTGGCCTACTGCCGTTGGGCGAACAAACGCCTGCCGACCGAGGCCGAATGGGAATACGCGGCCCGAAGCGGGCTTCGCGACGCCGACTTCCCTTGGGGAAACGAGGAAGTCGTTGCGGGCAGGTATCAGGCCAACCACCGGCAGCACGACCTGCCGATCGACGCCGACGGATTCGCCCGCCTTGCCCCGGTGAAGTCCTTTCCCCCCAGCGCGTTCGGCCTGTACGACATGACCGGAAACGTGGCCGAATGGTGCTCCAACTGGTACGCCGCCGACTACTACGCGGGCAGCCCGTCCGAGAACCCCACCGGCCCGCCGCAGGGCGCCGAGCGGGTGGTGCGAGGCGGCTCCTGGCTCTCGCCGGAGCAGTACCGTGCCGACCATCACGTCGCCGCCCGCTCGTACTATCCGCCCGAAACCACGGCCGACCACATCGGCTTCCGTGCCGTGCGGCCGCTTCCTGGTGGCAGGTAAGCCGGTGGAAGGCAGAGACGGGCTTGCAGTGGCTGGTAGTCCGGCTGTTGGAGTTCACGCTTTAGCGTGCCGGATGTGACCCGTGCTTGATTCGCACGCTGAAGCGTGAACTCCAACGACAAGGCGCGTTCCTGCACACGCCGGTGGGGGTAGCTTGCCGATCGAGGGTGCGTTGGTTAAGTTAGTACGTTTTGGGAACCTTAGGGCCCGCGAATGAATAACTGGCCGATTTTGAACGGGCTGCGGCTACGGCTGCGAGCGTCAGGCTGCATCGACGTATAAGCAATATGTCTGCTTCGCCTTCCTTCGCAGCCTTGTCCTCGCCGCGCCAAAATCGGCCATTTATTACTTCGCGAGCCCTTACCGGCCGTGGTCCTCTCAGGATGGCCGCCCGGGTCTTACTCCGAACCAACAGGGGCCAAGCTGTGCCAGCTACGTGCGTCATCGGCCTGCAGTGGGGCGACGAAGCCAAGGGAAAAGTCGTCGACCTGCTGACCGAGCAACACGATATCGTCGTCCGCTACCAAGGGGGGGCTAATGCCGGCCACACGGTGGTTGTCGGCGGTCAGGTATTCAAACTGTCGCTTGTGCCCAGCGGCGTCTTCCGTTCCGGCGTGCAGTGTGTCGTTGCCGGCGGCACCGTGCTGAACCCGGCCGCGCTGCTGCAAGAGATGGACGGCCTTGTCGCTCGCGGCGTGCCCGTGGGCGGCAACCTGATGATTTCCGATCGGGCCCACGTGATCTTCCCCTGGCACTTCGAGGAAGATCGGCTGATGACCGATCAGGGCGCCGACGCCGAGTCCATCGGCACCACGCTGCGCGGCATCGGACCCTGCTACCGCGACAAGGTGGGGCGCTCCTGGGCAATCCGGCTTGGCGACATGTATCGCGAGAGTTTTCGCGAGCGGATCGAAAAGATTGTCGCCGCGAAGAATCGGCTGCTGGCCGCACTCGCCACGGACGGGAAGCCGCTCGAACTCGATGCCGGCGAGATATTCCGCCAGTACAACGAGTACGCCGAACGCCTCCGCCCGCACGTCGCCGATACGACCGCGTATCTGCTCGACGAGATCGACGCCGGCAAACGGATCCTGTTCGAGGGCGCGCAGGGGGCGCTGCTCGACATCGATCACGGAACGTTCCCGTTCGTCACCAGCAGCAACAGCTCCGGCGTGGGAATTGCCGCAGGCGCCGGCGTACCCGGGCGCGTCATTACCAAGGTCGTCGGTATTCTGAAGGCGTACTGCACCCGGGTTGGCGGCGGTCCGTTTCCCACGGAGCAGGACAACGCGATTGGCCAGCATATTCGCGACCGCGGCAACGAATACGGGACGGTCACCAAACGGCCGCGGCGTTGCGGCTGGTTCGACGCGGTCGCCGCGCGCTACACCGCCCGGCTGAGCGACGTCGACGTCGTGGCCGTCATGCTGCTTGACGTTTTGAGCGAGCTGCCCAAGCTGCACCTATGCACCGGTTACGAGTTGGACGGCCGGCGCACCGCCGATTTCCCCAGCCACGTGGACGACGTGCGCCGCGTCGTGCCTGTTTACGAGACGCTCCCGGGTTGGCAGCAGGAGATTACTCACGTGCGGTGTTTCGAGGACCTCCCGCCGGCGGCCAAGAACTACCTCGGGCGCATCAGCCAACTCGTTGGCCGGCCCGTGGAACTGGTGTCGGTGGGGCCCGATCGGGAGCAGACGATCTTCGTAAAGCCGTGAATCGGAGCAGCAAGGAGCGGCACGCGGGGCGCCTTTTCCGGATGCCGTCCCGACAGCCCGTGTGACAGGATAATCGGAATCGAGCAGCCCATGGCCCATCGCAACGCAACCACAGACTCCGGCGCCTTCGACGTGCCGCTGGAGCGGCTGCCTCGCCATATCGCGGCGATCATGGACGGCAACGGGCGCTGGGCGCAGCAGCGGGGTTTGCCCCGTATTGAAGGGCATCGGCGGGGAGCCGACAGCGTGCGCGAGGTTACCGAGGAGTGCGCGCGGCTGGGAATCGGGCAGCTCACGCTCTATTGCTTCTCCAGCGAGAACTGGAAACGCCCTCGCCCCGAACTCGATTTCCTCATGGGCCTGCTGGAGCAGTACATGGCCCGGCAACGCGACGACGTCGTCCGGCGCAACATCAGGGTATCGGTCATCGGGCGCCGCGAAGGCATGCCCGCCGACGCGCTCCGCGAGATGGACCGGACCGTGGCCGCCACCCGCGCCAACACTGGGCTGCACGTGTGCCTGGCCATCAACTACGGTGGCCGGGCGGAATTGACCGACGCCGTTCGTGCCGTCGCAAGGGAAGTGCAAGCCGGCCGGCTCGATCCGGAGGCCGTCACCGAGCAGACCATCACGGACCACCTGTATACGGCCGGCATGCCGGATCCCGATCTGCTCATCCGGACCGCCGGTGAGCTTCGAATCAGCAACTTCCTGCTCTGGCAGATCAGCTACGCCGAGATCTGGGTCACCGATTGCTACTGGCCCGACTTCCGCGTTCCGCAATTGCATCAGGCCCTTCACGACTACGCGCGCCGCAACCGCCGGTTCGGCGGCCTCGCGCCGGAAACCGGTCCGGTATGAACGCTGGGTTTCCATGGCCGGTACCATGCAACACGCACATTTGATCGGCGCAAGAGGAGCGGGAATGCAGGCACTGGCCGCGGTGCTGGCCGGACAGGGATGGCGGCTGACCGGGTCCGACCTTCTCGGGGGCGCCCTCCCGTCAGCCAACGGCAGCCCGGCCGCCCTCTGCCGCGGCCACCATCTGCAAAACGTGCCGCCCGGCGCTGAACTCGTAGTCTACAGCGACGCCGTCGGCGCAGGGAACCTGGAATTGCAGCGGGCCGCGGAACTTGGCATTCCCACGCGAAGCTACTTCCAGATGGCGGGCGAACTGACCGCCGGAATGCACTGCGCAGCCGTTGCCGGAACGCACGGCAAGTCGAGCACGGTGGGAATGTGTGCAAGCATCTTCGAGCAGGCAGGGGCCGACCCGCTGGTGTTCTGCGGCGCATCGACGCTGGGACGCGCTTCGGGAGGACGATTCGGCCGGGGGCCCGTCGCACTGGTCGAGGCGTGCGAGTTCCGGGCGAACTTCCTCCATCTCCGGCCGAAGCAAGCGGTCCTGTTGGGCATCGATCACGATCATTTCGACTGCTATCCCGACAAGCGGGACTTGCTCGACGCCTTCGCCCGATTCGTGCAGTCCATTCCTCGCGGCGGATTGCTCATCGCTCGGGCCGATTGCCCGGACTCGCGCGAAGTCGCCGCCAACGCCTCGTGCCGGGTCGAGACCTTCGCGATCATGGGTGAGGCCGATTGGTCGGCCGGCCGGTTGATCCATCGGCGGGGATTGCACGAGTTCACGATCTTTCATCACAGCCGGCCCGTTTGCGAAGTGCGGCTGCGAGTGCCCGGCGCCCACAACGTAGGCAATGCGATGGCTGCCGCGGCGCTGGCCTCGGCAAACGGGATTCCCTCCGACTGCATCGGGGAGGCTCTTTCACGATTCCCCGGTTTGCATCGCCGGCTCGAGTGCCTGGGATCTTTTGGCGGCGTAACGATCATCGACGACTACGCGCACCATCCGACGGAAATCATCGCCGCATTGACCACCGTCCGGCAGATACATCCCGAGCGGCGGCTCTGGTGCGTCTTTCAGCCGCACCAGGCGCTGCGGTTGGCCAGGTTGTTCGACGAGACGGCCGACAGCCTTCAACTGGCCGACACGGTTGTGGTGGCCGACGTGTTCCGCGCCCGCGAAGGCTCGCCCGCGCCCGGCGAGCCGGACGCCCGGCAACTGGCCGGCGCAGTGCGCCTGCGCGGAACTCCCGTCGCGGGCGTTGGCAGCGTCGAAGTGCTTGTTCCACTGCTGGCCGGCCAGCTCGCTCCGGGCGACGTCCTGCTCACGCTGGGCGCCGGCGACATTCGTATCGTGGCCGAAGCCATCAAAGACGAAGCTGCCATCTCGCGTCCATGGATACCCGACCCATGCTGAACCCTCAAACATTCTACGATCTCGTAAGCGGCAAGCGGCGCGGCTTCAGCGCCTGGCTGCTGCGGTTGACGCTGCGGGTGGTTTCCGTGGGTTACGGGCTGGGCGTCTGGTTTCGCAACCGCTGCTATGACTGGGGGATCGCGAACGTGTATCGGGTACCGGCGCCGGTCGTAAGCGTGGGGAATCTGACGTTGGGCGGGACCGGCAAGACGCCCATGGTCGAGTGGCTTGCTCGCTGGTTCGACCGCCGCGGCATCCGCGTCGCGGTCGTCAGCCGAGGTTACGGCGCGGGAGCCGATTCGCCGAACGACGAGGCGATGGAACTTCAGCAAAAACTCCCCGGCGTGCTGCAACTTCAGAATCCTGACCGCGTGGCCGCCGCCCGGGTGGCCATCGGGCAGACCGGCTGCCGCTTGATCCTGCTCGACGACGGCTTCCAGCACCGCCGCATCGCCCGCGACCTCGACATTGTGCTGCTCGATGCGTGCGAACCGTTCGGCTACGAGGCGATGTTTCCCCGCGGGACACTGCGCGAACCGATCGGCTCACTCAGCCGGGCCCGCGTGGTCGTGCTCAGCCGGGCCGACATGTTCGAACCGGCCGGGCGCGAGTGTGTCTGGGATCGCGTGCGGCGGGTTGCACCGGAAGCAGTCTTCGCGGAAGCCGCCCACGTCCCCGTCGGCTTGCGGTCCGCCTCCGGTGCCACGGCCTCGCTCGACACGCTGCTCGGCAAACCGGTGGCCGCGTTCTGCGCCATCGGCAACCCGGCCGGATTCCGGCACACGCTGGAGCAGTCGGGCATACAGCCGGCCGAGTTACGCATCTTTCCCGATCACCACCGGTACACACCGGCCGACGTTGAAGCGTTGGCCGTTTGGGCGGAACAACTCGGCGCGGCGGCCGTCACATGCACGCACAAGGACCTGGTCAAGCTGGGCGTCGACCGGCTCGGGGCTTGCCCCCTGTGGGCGGTGTGCGTCGAGTTCCGGTTCCTCGGAGGGCAAGAGGCGGTCGAGGGTTGCCTGCAGCAGATATTGGCTGAATCGTGACCGTTCACTGGGAACTGCAGCCCGAGGCCAGAGGACACGTGGTTCCAACCGAGGGCGTCGATTCGCCGGCCGCTGGTGCAGGTAGACCTCCTCGGGTGTCCTGCCCAGGTGTTGGGATGGACGCCCGCCTGATGCATGGCGCGGTCCAGAAACGCGCGGACCGCTCGGGAATCGGGGGTCCTTCGGGAAGACGGCAAAGCCTATCGCTCGGCGGGAGAAGTGATCCATGACGACGGCGACCCAGTGGCCGAAGGCCCACCGCCGGGGCAAGCTCCAGGGGAGCTGCCATCCGCATCTCCTCATGCAGTAGGCTCACTTCTTGTTGCAGGCGGTCACATTCGGCCCTGGACGACGCCCCGCCACTGAAGGTCGTGCTGGCCGGCCAGGAGCCGCTCCGGCAGCGTCAACAGCAAGGCACGACACAAGTCAACAGAATGGCGTGTTATCGCGCTCCCCTGTTCTCTTCTGTATCGTTAATCGAGGATATGCAGTTGCCCTCATGAGCAGCAGCATTCCATTAGCTTCCGTGGTGTCTCTGTGAGGGAACTCCATCGTTATCGGAACGGTTTTTCAAATGCGTCGGGTATAACCAGCGCCACACGGAAGCCTTGGACATTAAACCCGCGATCCGGCGAAGTTCCGGAGCGGAACGCCGACCGGCAGCCCCTCGGTATGCTGAGCCAACTGCCCCCGCGACGCACGCGGGCCGAACCCGATGTTGGGCCCAAGGGATCGTCCATCGGCGAGTTTGCGTAGTAGCTGCTACTGAACCAGTCGGCACACCACTCATGCACGTTCCCGTGCATGTCGTATAGCCCGAAGCCATTTGCACTGTACGAACCTATTGCCGTTGGGCGACCGGAAGAAGATGAACCGTCAAATCTTGCCGACGCGGCACTCAGGTCGCTGCCAAAGTGAAACGGTGTTGCCGTGCCCGCACGGCAAGTGTACTCCCACTCCGCCTCCGTTGGCAAACGATATTCCCGACCTGCGGATCGCTCACCAGACGACGCCGATAGCTTCCGACAGAATTCCACCGCGTTCTCCCATGAAACCTGCTCCACCGGGAGACGGCTTGTGTCGATCCCGGAAACCCTGTCACTGCGGGTCCCAGTTTGGGAAAAACCGCTAGGATTACTCCCCATCACCTGCCGGTACTCCGCTTGCGTCACCTCGTGGATGCCGAAGTAGAACGGTTTCGTAATCCGTACCCGATGCTGTGGCTTCTCATCGTCATAGGCATCACCGTCGCCAGCCGGCGAGCCCATCATGAATTCACCCGGCGGGATGAGCACGAACTTCATGCCGATGGTGTTGCTCACTTCCACAGGTAGGTTAAGGTTGGTGGCCCACGCTTGCTGATGCTCGGCGGCTTGCCGAGCTTCGAAGGGAGCAACGGCCATCGGTGGTGTTTCATGAGTCAGTGCGATCAGGCGAGGCGAACCCGTGCCCGCCCGCTTGCAAGCTTCCTCCTTCAGGGCGTCCGATAGCCCTTCGTCTTGCAGCTTCGTGAACCACAAGGTGGCATGGGTGACTAGTGCAACGTCCTGCGCATTCCGGGCAGCGCCGATTGCAGTGACCAGGCACGCTTCCGCCGCGGTTGCGTTGTCGGCCAAAATCGCCAGGTCGGTGAAGTGGAACGCCTGCTCGGTCAAAGCCTTGAAGTCCGTCGGGGTTGCGGCTGTTTCCATGACGCGGTTAAGCTGCTCCCGCCAATCGTCGGGAAGTGGAGGAGGTTCGTCCATGATGCGTGTCTCGGTTTCCGTCGCCTCGGTTTCGGGCTCTTCGGGTTTAGTCTCTTCGGGTTTAGTCTCTTCGGGTTTAGTCTCTTCGGGTTTAGTCTCTTCGGGGTTACCGTTTTGGACTTGGGCTTCACTAATGAGTTCTTCGTCTGCGGCGGATGAAGGCTGGCCGTTTGTGGTCCCCTCCTCTGCATGAGAGTCAACGCCGGATGGGTCGCCGCCGTTTGTCGCCCCGTTGCCTTGAATGATGGGTGGGTTGATCGGCGGCGTGCCGTTCTTTTCATTAGGGCTCAGCAGCGTCGCGACGAGTAAGACACATGCGACTGACACCACTGCTACGGCAGCGTATGTCCCAGTTTCTGACCGGTGCGGTCTCGGCAATCCGGGATCGTGCGCTACCACGGTTGGAACTGGCTCGCGCGAAGCGGCCGGCAGCGGAAGAGCAGCAACCGGCACAGCGGTTGGCACGCTGAGCGGCGGCACCTCAGGTGGAATCTCGGCCTCCGGCAAGTCGGGCGGCGCCAATTCGGCTCGCAGTTTCTTGTCGTACGCGGCCTTCTTCTCCCGCTTCAGAAGGCACACGCGCGCGGCCGCCAACTCGTTGAGGATCTTCTGCGACAGATCGGTGTGTGGGCCGGTTGCGCAATTGCGCACATAGGCCATTTGCTTGCTGGCAGCGGCGTCGATGACATCCGGATCCGACTCGAATAGTTCCACACCGAGCAGCCGGTAATGGTTCGGCGGCTGGTCTTTGGGTGGAATGCCGAGCCATTTGTGGTAAGGATCGAAGCTCTCGATCATGGCGTTGCTCCCGCGAGATTCTCCAAAAAAAGACAGATTGCCCTGTCACTCATTGGGCGCAGTGCCTTCGGCAACGATCTCCGATGGTAGCCACTCCCTTAAGCGGGGGGTGCTCCAAGTCCCGGCATTCTACTTCGCGAACTGACGTGCGGCAACCCCTGTGTGTCGGCAAGCATTAGCCGAACTGGTGGCCGAGGGTACGTGGGATTCGGAGTCTTATCTCATGTCGGCCAAAGTGTGTGTATTCCTCCTGAACAACATATCGGCTGACATCGGATCAGCCCCCCGACTCCCGGGTCTCCCCTTTGGGTTGGATTGCATCAACGCGCTTTGCCAACTATAGTTGAATCCGTGGCCTACCCTGGCGGAGTTTACACTCCAGCGTGCCAAATATCGGACGCGGTCTTTCGCACGCTCAAGGGTGAATTCGAGCGGCGCGGGTGGCCGTCGCAAGCCCTTACCTCCGCCGGGGTGCGACGGAATGTATTTGTTGCTTCATTCGGTGAAGCTGGAGAACCAACACAATGCGCGATCCCGCGGTTGGAATCGATCTCGGAACCACCTATTCGGTCGTCGCTTTTCTCGATCCGACCGGGCGACCGCAGACCATTCTCAATGCCGAAGGCGACCTGACGACGCCGAGCGTGGTCCTTTTCGATAGGTCGTCGGTCGTCGTCGGCAAGGAAGCCGTGAAGGCGGCCAGCCTGGAGCCGGATTGCATTGCCGAGTTCGCCAAGCGCGAAATGGGCTGCCCGACGTACTCCAAGACGATCCACGACGAGCGGTTTCCACCTGAGGTCATTCAATCATTTATTCTTGAAAAACTCAAGGCCGACGCCGAGCAGCGGCTGGGGCCCTTCCAGAAAGCTGTTATTACGGTTCCGGCCTATTTCAACGAACCGCGCCGCAAGGCGGTTCAGGACGCGGGGCATCTGGCCGGTCTGGAAGTGCTCGACATCATCAACGAGCCCACGGCGGCGGCGCTTACCTTCGGTGTGCAGCGCGGCTTCCTGAAGCGGGACGGCACCGCCCACAGTAATGAGAAGATTCTCGTTTACGATTTAGGAGGGGGTACGTTCGACGTGACCCTCATGGAGATCCGGGGCGACACCTACACCACCCTGGCAACCGCCGGTGACGTGTATCTTGGTGGCGTCGACTGGGACCGCCGGCTGGTGGACCATCTCGCTGAAGCGTTCAAGGCGAAATACCGATTCGATCTTCGAAAACACCCGGGCGCTTGCCAGCGACTGATGCAAGCCGTTGAAGATGCCAAGCAAACCCTTACGGCACGGCAAGAGACGACTATTCTTTTCGATCATTCGGGCGATGCCATTCGGTTGCCCGTCGCTCGCGCCGAGTTCGAATTGATGACCGCGGACCTGCTGGAACGCACGCGAGTGACAGTACGCGGCGTTCTGAAGGATGCCCGGCTTCAGTGGAGCGATATCACGCGTGTGCTGCTAGTGGGCGGGTCCACCCGCATGCCCATGGTGCAGCGGATGCTCCGGGAGGAATCGGGCAAGGAGTTGGACTGCTCGCTCTCAGCGGCCGAGGCTGTTGCCCACGGAGCGGCGATCTACGCGGGCTTGTTGCTGCGGGGCGAGAACGCTTTGGGCCATGCCATCCGGGTGCAGAACGTCAATTCGCACGACTTGGGAGTGCTAGGCTTTGAATTGGCCACCGGGCGGCCCCGCCGCAAGGTGATGATTGCCCGCAACACGCCGCTGCCCGCAAAACGCGAGTCCCGCTTTGCCACCCATCGCGACAACCAACCTGACGTGTTAATAAACATCGTAGAAGGCGGCGACGACACCGGCCAGAACGCCACGCACATCGGCACCTGCGTTGTTCGCGACCTTCCACCGGGGCTGCCCAAGGGGACGCCGGTGCGCGTTGTGTTCGCGTATGCCGCCAACGGCCGGCTCGACGTATACGCCCATCTGCCCACCGTGGGCAGCACGGCAGCTTTGACGCTGGAGCGGACGTCAGGACTGAACAACAGAACGCTCGACGAGTGGCAGGATCGGCTGAGCAGGCGCCGGCGGCCGATGAAACTCAACTCGGTGAGCGAATGACAGGCGGAGAAATGGCATGGCAGTTACCATCGGGCTTCCATCCGGGGTGCGAGTTTCGGTGGCGGGCGAGCAGGTGGTCGTGGGGCGTGCGCTGAAGTGCGACGTATGTCTTCCCGACGAGACGACCATACAACCCGAGCACGCTAAGATCAGCCGCATTGCCGGTCGATGGCTCGTGGAATCGCTGGGCGATTGGTTCGTCCAGGTGGGCGAGCAGCCGCCGGGCCGAAAGAACTGGCTGCAGCCCGGCGAGGCAATTCGCTTGTCGCCGGAGGGGCCCGATATTGTCTTTCAGCCGGAACAAGCCGCTTCCGACGGTTCATGGCAAGTAGTCCGCGGCGGGGTCAGCGCGCTCACTGTGCGTCCTTCCCCCGTGCCAGCCGTACAGGTTGCCAAACCGCCGTCCTTGCCGGAAGAGATTGCCCGCGGAACCGATGCCACCGCGCTAAAGCCGACACCGGACGACGGGATTCCACCGTTACCGGCCATTCCACCATTGCCAGCCACTACAGCATCGCCCGATCTGCCCCCAGATGCGTTGCCCGACCTACCGCCCGACTTGCCACCGGACACACCGCCCGACTTGCCACCGGATCTGCCGCTGAATCTGCCAGCGATTCCGCAAATGAGAGATAACGATCATCCTCCCCCACTGCCGCCCGGAAGCGAGGGTGCGTGAACACGGCTGGAGACCTTTCATGTCCAGGGCATAACAACCCGCAACATCGCATTATCTGAAGAATGGGAGGAAAACACATGGCCAACCCGATACAGTGGCACTACGTACATGGGACTGAGCGCCATGGCCCGTTCAGTCAACAAGAGATGGAGCGGCTCGTCGCCGGCGGGCACGTTGGTCGAGATACTCTGGTTTGGCGCAAGGGACTCGAAAAGTGGATGCCCGCCTACACCCTCCGCGAACTGTTTCCCACACCCGAGGTGCCCGAGTCGCCGGGTTCGAAGCTGCCGTCGAGGGAGAAGCTTGACGAGTATCTGGTGTGGTCGGATCGGTTGATCGACGGCTGCCTGCAATGGACCCGGCAGACGCTATCGGCTGCGTTGCTCGAGTCGGTCCTGCGCAGCGCGACGGTTGCCGGCAGATTCGCGTTGTTCGCCGCCATGTTCATTGCCCCAACCTTCGTAATTCTTATCGCGGTGAAGGCCGACCGTCTGAGCATGGTGTTCGCCGCGGCTGGAGCAGTCATTCTGCTAGCCATCGTGCAGTTCACCGCGCAGAAGCTGCTGCCGGCCCTCGACCGGCTGGTCTATACAACGCCCGGCCGGATGTCGTCGGCCGCCTTCCTCGACTGCTGCGCGGTCATGAGCATGGTTCTCGGCATCGTGTACCTGGTTGCATCGATCATCGCCATGCTCCAAGTTGAAGTGTTCAGCTTACTGATCCTCGGGGTCGCGGTGTTTCTGCTGTGCCAGTACGTGGCATGCCTTTGCCTCCACCCAGAACTGCTGAACATTTGCACCGACTCCGACGCTGCGGCCGATGAGGAAGCAATCGGCCTGCTCGCGTTCTTTTTCAAGCTGTGGGTACGCGCCATCCCCGTGTTATTCGGGGTTGGAGCAGTGCTCGGAGCGATCGGATTGCTAGTGGCCCTGCTGCTTCTGCTTCGGGGCGGCGAGCACGCGCTGATGGCAATTCCGCTTGGCATGGCCTCCGGTGGCATGGTGGTTGGCGCGGGCCTCTCGCCGTTCCTCGGTTACATTCTCTTCGTGTTCCAATACGTGGTCATTGGCATGATGCGATCCATCTTGATCATCCCAAGGCTCCTCGAAAAACCCTCCAAAGCGGATTGAGCCGAATAGACGACGTATCTCCTACCGAGCGGGGTTGGTAGCGCCACCCGCCACCGGCCTGACCTCCAACAGCCTCCGGTACTCTTCCACGGTCAGGCCATTTGGATGACAACTTCGCGGCAATCGGATCGAAGGGGGGGCTAATGGTAGCTGTTGCGGCCAATCGCAGTGCTGGTATAATGGTCCGTTGAAGCATACGCAACTCTCTGCGAAAGAACAAGATACGATCTGAGAGGCCAGCCATGGGCGAAGCTTTCGACGCCTACCACAAATGGCTTGGGATTCCGCCGAAAGACCAGCCCCCGCACCATTACCGGCTGCTGGCGCTAGATCTTTTCGAGTCCGACCCGGACGTGATCGACGCTGCTGCCAGTAAGCAGATGTCGTACCTTCGCAATTTAGCGACAGGGCCACATGTGGCCCTGTCGCAGAGGCTTCTCAATGAGATTGCGGCGGTTAGGATTTGCCTGCTCAATCCGGAGAAGAAGGCGACCTACGATGATGAACTTCGGGAACGGCTGGGCGCTGGCAGTGATCAGAGTGCTTTGTCGCCCGCTGTCGCACAAGAACAAACAACTGGATCACCTGTGTCGGTGAACCCAGTTGTCACGGTCCAACACGGCACGCAAACGTACCAGAAGAGCCAGCCTTGGCTGGTGTATGTTGCACTTGGGGCGGGCGTCTTGCTTCTTGCGGTCCTGCTTGCCAACATGATGCCCAAACCGGACTCGGATGGAGGGATCGGCACCATCGAAATCGGCAGGGGAGGGACCAAGGACCCAGGAAAGCTTCCTCCACCCAAACTGCCGAAGCCACCCGTAGATCCGCCTGATCCACCGCATGTTCCAGCGCAACAAGTACATACTGCAACTTCCACCGAGAATGGACGGAAGATTGTCGAACCGGCCGGAGATGGAATTGCTTCTCCGGGAGAAGATGGACCGTCGTCGCCGCAATCTCTATCGCTGGAACCCCCCATTAAGCCTAGTGCCCCAGGAACTTCAACCGAAGACGATGAACCCGTCAGTCCATCGAACGTGGAGGACACTCAAACTATTCCCCCGCCGCCCCCTGATGCGGAAGACCAGTTGACGAGCCCTCTTGCCGAGGCGAAGTCCCCAGAAGAGTTCCGGTCAGTTGCCGAGAAAGCTCTTCGATATGTGGATCAAGCGATTCTCAACGGCGATAGTGAGACGGCCAAGGTGCTCATGACATGGGCTGTTGCTGCTGCACGGGAAGCTAAAGACGATGCGCTTTCCAAAACGGCTACGCTACGATACCTGGAAGTCCAGGTGCCACTAAGCGAAGAAGTGATTGAGGGCGCAAGAAAGAGGTGGGAAACTTGGAAGCCACCGCTGAGATCCAAGGAAGAAGCGTCAAGTGGGATGGTGGTGTTATCTGACGAGTTAGTTGCCGCCACCGCCCCTCCACAACGTTCATTGGCGGATTTGGTGTGGGACAGGCAGGAAGCTCTAAGAGCAGAATTCCCTGACGAATCGGTTGCCGCCCCCGCCCCTTCGCAGCGTTCATTGGCGGATTTGGTGCGGGACAGGCAGGAAGCTCTACAAAGTATGCAAGCCGGTGATAACCAGCAACTGACAACGAGTACGCCTCATCTGATTCAATCACGAACAAATGAGTGGAACGGCTCTTCCAGCGATTATGCCCAACATGCGAATCGTCGCTTTTCAGTTGGCATGGGGAGTGAGAACAGAAACGGATACGGCCAAGCGGGGATCGAGATTGAAGGGCTAAGGGAATTGGAGGTGACCGTAGAGCGTACCGGTAGGTACACTGGCTGGGATGCCAACGACTTTGCTGGTTTCATTATCGACTACCACACGGCGTCCGGCTACAGCAAGCGAGTGGCGCTAAGCATTGGCTTTCACAACAAGAAGCGCTCGGGCCCAGGCCCACCTTGGGGGACAGGTGGGAAATTCGATGAATCACATGATTTGGGAAACCATGCGGCGTATACATTGAAGCTGGGTCAATGGGCACCACTGGAATGGAATGGCAGGATTTGGTTCACTGTGATGCTCCAGAATGCTGGAACGAACTCAGCTTTATCGGCAGTGATTG
Organism: Thermoguttaceae bacterium; assembly: GCA_034005525.1. Classification (GTDB taxonomy): domain Bacteria; phylum Planctomycetota; class Planctomycetia; order Pirellulales; family Thermoguttaceae; genus PWXP01. The sequence goes on from JAVEUP010000015.1 coordinate 32,142, forward strand.
TGTCACCCTCGGAATGGGAGGCGCAACCATAGTGGGCAAGGATGAACGGAATTCCTCAGCAATTAAGGTGAGCGACGTGATCTCGAAAAGGACACGTGTCCCGGTAGAATAAAGCATTCCGTCATGCCTGATGCTAGGGGGACGTGAATGAATTTGGCAAGCAGAAGGACTCGAACCATGAGATGTCATTGGGGGTGTGTAGTTTCTTTCATGTTTTCGCTTGCAGTATATGCTCCAGGCTCACCGGCCTTTGCCCAAGACAAACTTCCCATTCCCTCCGCCGAAGCTCAAAGGGACGCCCTCGCCCTCATCAAAGAAGTGTACGGTCAGGAATTGAAGGCAGCGAAGACGCCCGAGCAGAAAACGGCCCTGGCGCAGAAGTTGCTTGACAAGTCAAGGGAAGCGACGGAAGATGCCACTCGTTTCGCTCTCATCCGAGTTAGCAGGGATTTGGCCGTTCAGGGAGGTGATGTCTCCGTTGCTTTTCGGGCTATTGAAGTAACATCGTACCGATTTCAGATTGATACGTTTGCGGCAAAGGTCCGGACCCTGTTGGAGACCGCCAAGTCTGCTTCCACTCCTGCTCACCAGAAGGCGGTCGCAACCGAGGGTCGCAAGCTCATCGAGAAGGCTGTGGAGGAGGATGACTTTGAGACAGTCAGCCGACTTTACGAGACAGCCGCAGCGACGGCCCGAAGTGCTCATGAGTGGGATCTTGCGAGGGAAATCGTGGCAAGAAACCGGGAGATTGAGGAGGTGGCTGCGGCTCATGCGGCCATCGACGATGCTGTGACGCTACTGAAGCTAGACCCGGTTGATCCCGAGGCCAACCTTGCGGTTGGCAAGTACCACTGCCTTATCAAGGGTAACTGGAGCCGGGGCTTGCCGATGCTGGCTTTGGGGAATGACGAAAAGCTCAAGGAATTGTCAGTCAAGGAACTTCGAGAAGTGTCCGATACCGATGGGCAGGTTGCTTTGGGCGACGGTTGGTGGGACGTGGCAGCAACGAGTGAAGGCGTGGCTCAGAAACAACTTCAGGAGCGGGCGGCGTTGTGGTATCGGAAGGCGTTGCCGGGGTTGAGTGGGTTGGTGAGGGATAGGGTAGCCGGGAGGTTGAAGGACTTGGCCGACAACGGGTCGGCATCGAAGACTCCGACCTCCGAGAGACAAGATCCATCGCTCGCCCACAGGAGGCAACAACCCGTGCAGCGCATCGAGTACTATGTTTGGGAGTGGTTGCCGTCAGGAGGAAATCCGTTCAAGCTTAAGTTCTATGGGAACGGTACAGTCAGCTACTTCTCCGAGAACTCTGGAAACCCGAAGTTCACTTGGTCGCTTAACAAGAACATCCTCGTGCTAACTTGGTACAAAAACGGTTGGATTGATACACTGACTGTCTCGCCCGACGGACGCACAGCGAGAGGAAGAAACCAGTATGGCCGAAGTATTACCGCTCGACTGTTGGGCACCAATCTCGAATAGCTGTACCAAGCCCGTACTTCGCTCCGCTGCCCGTTAGAAATGATATGGACCAGCAATATGATATGCAATCAAGCATTCGCTGTTGTTCGACAAGTGCTTCTCTTGACTTTGGTTGCGTCATCCGCCCAAGACAAACTTCCCATTCCCCCCGCCGAAGATCAAGCCAAGGCTCTCGACCTCATCAAAGAAGTGTACGGCCAGGAATGGGAAGAAGCGACGACATCGAAGGATCGTCAAGCACTGGCAGTCAAGTTGCTGCAAAGGGCCAAGGAGTCGGCCGACGATGATGCCAACCACTACATGCTGCTCCACGTCGCGCAGAACCTGGCAGCGCAAGCTGGCGATGCCGAACTGGCGTTCAAGGCCATCGAGGCGATGGCGGCGAAGTATGACGTGGACGCCTATCGATTGAAGGGTTCGGCCCTGTCAGGTGCGGCAAAGTCCGCTAGCACTGCCCAATCCGTTACCGCTGCAAGGCTTTCCTTGGCCTTGATCGACGAAGCCGTTGATAGGGACGACTTCGTGGCAGCCAGGTTTTTGGGCGGGCTTGCTACCGACGCTGCTCGGAAAGGGAGGGACTTGCCTTTGGTCGCACAGATCGTCGAGCGCAACAGGGAGGTGGAAGAGGTTGCTCAATCCTTTGCAGACATCCAGGATGCCTTGGCAGCCTTGAAGTCGAATCCTGTTGACCCCGATGCCAACCTTGCCGTTGGCAAATACCACTGCTTCCTGAAGGGCAATTGGAACCGGGGATTACCCATGTTGGCCTTGGGGAGTGATGGGAAGCTCAAGGAACTGGCAGTGAAGGACCTGAAAAGTGTGGAGGGCAGCGATGAGCTAGTTGCCTTGGGCGATGGTTGGTGGGATCTGGCAGCGGCGAGTGAGGGGATGACTCAGAAGCAGCTTCAGGAGCGGGCAGCGGTGTGGTATCGAAAGGCGCTGCCAGGGTTGAGTGGGTTGGTGAAGGATAGGGTGGCGATGAGGTTGGGGTCTCTTCGGGGAAGCACGCCTTCCAAAGTTGGCGATGACGCATTACCAAAGGATGAGTGGATTAGCATATTCGATGGGCGTTCGCTAAAGGGGTGGGAGGCGGATCAGAATGGACATGTCTGGTCCGTAATAGAAGGTGCGATTGTTGGTCGTGGGCGGCCTGACGAAGTCAGCCACCTCTATTCTCAACAGCAGTTTACCAATTTCGAGTTGCGAGCAGATGTCCAGATAAATGCAGGCGGCAACTCGGGAGTGTACTTCCGAGCACACCCGTTTCGTGTAGATCGCAGCAGTATCATAGCAGATGGGTATGAGGTTCAGATAATCGGCAGCAACGTCGGCAGGGCTGGAGGTGCTCGAAGTGGTAGCCTGATCATCAGTGGCAGGAAACAGAAAGACCTCCGCAAAACGATACCTGTGAATCGAAACGTAATCGCAGACGGGCGATGGTTCAACCTACATCTACTCGTGCAAGATAACCGTTTTGTGGTGACAATCGATGGCCATCACATCAATACCTTTGCTGACCCCAATTGGGTGTACCGTTCAGGACGGCTTGCACTCCAGCATTGGTGGGCGGATACCTTCGTATCTTACAAAAACATCGCTGTAAGACCATTGCCCTGACGTATAAATGTGCGAGCATTATTGCACAGCCGACACAGGCAGTGGTCGTACTTTCAGCATAGGGATCCGTGTCCTCAATCGAGCCCAGTTCGTACAGGCTCCTAACATCTCTTGGAAAGAGGCCAAGGAAGCGTGTGAAAAAATGGGAGTGCACTTAGTCTGCGTGGAAACGGATAAAGAACTGGAGGCCCTAAACAAAGTCGGGGAGGGTGTGGTCGCATGGGTGGGTGGCTGCCGACACGATGATGGACAGTGGCGTTGGCTCAACAACCAAGTCATTCCGTCCGGGCGTGTTCAGTTCCAGGTATATCCCCTTGAAGAGAAGTACTCTTATGTTTCGGTTTTTGGCAATGGCGCATTCGAGTGCAGACCGGAAAGCAGCCTTGCGCCCGAAAAGGTCGAAACACTCGCTGGCTACGTGTGTGACTGGGAGTGAGGGTCCGAGTCAAATTAGCGAACGAAGCCGGAAGCACCACCATGCAGCGACGACAGTTCGTAACCAGTACCGTCACGGCAGTCGCCCTGGCCGCTGTGCCGAGCCTCGTTCACGCCGCCAACCGCAAGTTCGTGTTCAAGATCAAGACCAAATCTGGCGGCATCGTGGGCAACTCTCAATTGAACGGTATAGGGGCTAGGCGAGAGCTTGCACTTGCGATATCCTGTATTGCACGAAAGGAACCCTGTAATGATCGGAATTGACCTGCCACTGGACGACTACCTGGCCGAATTGAAGCGCGTGCTCGACCTTACCGACCGCGGTGAGATGGTTCGCATGGCGGACCTCTTGTTCGAGGCTTACGAGCGAGGCGGCCAGGTATTCGTGTGTGGCAACGGCGGCTCGGCGGCATTGGCGTCGCACATTGCCGAAGACGTCGGCAAGGGCACGCTGCGCGAGGCGGACCTTCGCGACGAAGACCGGCCCCGGTTCCGCATTCTCAGCCTGACCGACAACGCGCCCTGGATTACGGCGTTGGCGAACGACGTGGGCTACGACCAGGTATTTGTCCAGCAGCTTATGCACTACGGCCGGCCCGGCGACCTGCTGGTGGCCATCAGCGGCTCCGGCAACAGCCCGAACGTCATCGCAGCGGTCGAATGGGCCAACCGCCATGGACTGACCACTTTCGGCATGACCGGGTTCGACGGCGGCAAACTCCGCCGGCTGCAAACGGCCGGCGTCCACGTGCCGATCGACGACATGGGCATGACCGAGTCGGTCCACGGCTGCATCCTCACTGGGTGGTCGACGATCTGCACGCGCGCCTAAACCGCGTGGGACGCTACAGCGCAGCGTAGCACTTCCCGGCGCCGGTGCTGAACCATCTTCGGCAAGGCGCCGCCGGGCTGGCCGCGCCCGCCGGGATCATCCACGCCGTCGACGGGCCACGAGCCCGCAGGCGAGGGCTGCAAGCAACAACAACCAGGTTCCCGGTTCAGGAACCGCGGTGAGAATCAGGCTGCCGGTGGTGACCTTCCAGTCGCCCCACCAGCCGATGTTATCGGTGATCCGGAACAGGTCCGTGATGTTCTGGCCGGGGCCGAGCAGGTCGGCGCCAAGGTACACGTCGCCGTCGAACAGGGTGAAGCTGTCGCCCGCGCTGAGACTGTAACCGTCCAGCCCAAAGATATTCAGCGAGATGCTTTCGAGCCCGGTCGGCAGGGTCAGCCTGGCGTCGTTGCTGCCAAGAACCCGATCGTAGTTGCCATCCGTGTTGTTGACGAATTCCCAATCCCAAATGGCGCCGTTATCGAAGATAAGGTTGCTACCGAACGTGAGCGTGCCGATGCTCGTTCCCGTGGCAAGCCTGCCGCCGTCCTCGATGGTTGTGGCGCCGGCAATTGTGCCCGTGCCGCCCAGGGTCGCACCATTCTTGACCGCAACCGGCCCGGTACCTGTTCCCGAGCCCGAGGCATTGTTGACCAGCAGCGTGCCCGCGTCGATAGAAACGCCGCCGGCGAAAGTGTTTGCGCCGGTGAGCGTCAGCGTTCCGGCGGCGGTCTTGATCAGGCTGCCGGTTCCGGAGATCGTGCCACCGTAGGTGGTCGACGTGCCCAGCCCGCCCACGGTCAGCGTATTGGCGCCAAGGGCGACATTACCGCCAACAGAGCCGCCGCCGGCCAGCGAGCCGATCGTGAGGCCGTAATCTCCCAAGACCAGGTTGGCGCCGGCGGTATCCTCGAGCGTGAACGCAACGGCGCCGGCGTTGTGGGCGTGCCGATGCTGCGCGAAGGTCCCGCCTGCAATGTGGATTGACCCGCCCGTGAAGGTCGTGTTGCAGACCGTAAAGGTATTGGTGCCGGCCTTGGTGAGTGTGAAGCCCGCGAGATCCAAGGTAGTGGCGGCGTAGCCGGGAGCGAGCAACGCGAAGTTCCCCGTCCCGCCGATCATTGCATCGGCGGCAAGCCTGAGATTGGACATTTGCAGAGTACTGTTGCCGATATGTCCCCCCGTATTGATGATGGCGCCCGTACCGGCAGTGCCCATGCCGGCGATCGTGTATCCGTAGCCCGCGTCAACGATTCCGTTGAAATCCACCGTGGCTCCGGACGCGATGATCACCTTGTCGAAGCTCGCAGTTCTCTGGCCCAGTGAGTACATGTGGCCGATTCTCAGTATCCCTTCGTCCACCATGACGCTGCCGGTAAACGTGCTGTTTCCACTGAGCGTGAGCGTGCCGGTGCCGGTCTTGGTCAGACCACCGGCGCCGGAGATGCTGCCGGCGTAGGTAGTCGAGGTCCCCAGTGCGCCTACCGTCAACCGATTGGCGCCCAGGTTGATGCCGCCACCGGTCGAACCGCCACCGGCCAGCGAGCCAACCGACAGGTCGTAACTTCCCAACGAGAGGTTGGCGCCGGCCGTGTTGGCGAACGTGAAGGCGACTGCACCGGCATCGTGAGCCCGCGTGTATTGCGTGACGGTTCCACCGGCGACGTGGATGGTTCCGGGGTTGAAGGTTGTGTTGGAAACCGTAAAGGTATTGGTGCCGGCTTTGGTGAGGGTGAATCCGTTAAGATCGAGGGTGGTGGGGCCGTGGCCGGAGGCAAGCAAGGCAAAGTTGCCCGTCCCGCCGATCATGGCATTCGCAGCGAGTCTTATATTGGATGTCTGTGCAGTGCCGTTGTCGATATGCGCCCCGGTATTGACCATGGCGCCCGCGCCGGCGGTGCCCGTTCCGGCGATGGTATATCCGTAGGTTGCGTCGCGCACGCCGTTGAGGTCCACGGTGCCCCCGGAGTTGACAACCACTTTAGTGACTGCCGTGTTCGCCGGCCCGAAAGCGTTCCGGTTTCCAAGGGCCAACACTCCAGCGTTGACCCCGATGCCGCCGGTCAGGGAGTTGACGCCGGTAAGCGTCAGCGTTCCGGCGCCGGTCTTGACCAGGCCGCCGGCCCCGGAGATCGTGCCGTCGTAGGTGGTCGACGTTCCCAGCCCGCCTACGGTCAGCGTATTGCCGCCAAGGGCGACATTGCCGCCGGTGGCGCCGCCACCGGCCAGCGAGCCAACCGACAGGTTGTAACTGCCCAAGGATAGGTTGGCGCCTGCCGTGTTGGCGAAGGTGAATGCAACGGCGCCGGCGTTGTGGGCCCGCGTGTACTGCGTGAACGTTCCGCCGGCAACGTGGATCGTACCGGACGTGAAGGTTGAGTTGGAGACCGTAAAGGTGTTGTCGCCGGCTTTCGTCAGCGTGAAGCCCGCTAGATCCAAGGTAGTGGCGGCATGGCCGGGAGCGAGCAACGCGAAGTTCCCCGTCCCTCCGATCATTGCATCGGCGGCGAGCCTGAGATTGGACATTTGCAGGTTGCCATTGCCGATGTGGGCGCCGGTGTTGATGATGGCGCCCGTTCCGTTGGCGCCTGTGCCGGCGATTGTGTACCCGTAACCTGCGTCCCAGATTCCGTTGAAATCCACCGTGGCTCCCGACGCGATGATCACCTTGTCGAAGCTCGCACTTCTTTGGCCCAATGAATACATGTGCCCGATTTTCAGTATCCCTTCATTGACGTAAACACTGCCGGCGAACGCAGTGCTGTTTCCGCTGAGCGTGAGTATGCCGGTGCCGGTCTTGGTCAGGCCGCCGGTTCCGGCGATGAGACCGCTCATCACCGCGTCGACGTTCGCGGCCAGGGTGGGCGTGGTTCCAGCCAACGTGATCGTACCGCCGGAAAGCGTGTAATTGCCCGTGCCGGCAGCGTTGAAAGTGATCCGGTTGGCTGTCACCGTTCCGACGCTGACGACCCCCGCTGAACCAGCACCGGCGCCGAAGACCGCCTCGTCGACTGCGGTGTTCGGCCACGGAACATTTGAAGCGCCGTCCCAGAAGTTCTGGTTCGTCGTATTCCAGCCCGCTCCCGCGCCATCCTGCGCGCCGAAAGCGCCCGTGTTGGCATCATAGGTCAGGGTTGCCGCCTGCGTGGCGTTCATTGTGGCTAATCCGACCGCGAGTATCGCGACAAGAAAGACGAGAAGTGTTTTCATGTTTCCGACTCCCAATATCACAATAACCGGCTGTCCATGCTGTCGTTACAACGTACAGCTTCGTGGACGAACTAAGAGTGAACACGCCGCGAATGGCTTCCAGGTTTGTGCGCGACGGAGACGCATTGCGCTTTCTCGGAGTCCATCTATTACCACGAGTTTCAGTCTATCAAGAGAAGAAATTGCGGTCAAATGTTGCGTAAAGATTTCCAGGCCGGTGCCGCCGGTGAGACCTGAAGCGGCAAGGCACGCGGGTTCCATGCCGCTGTCGGGTGGCCGGGCAGTCCGCCGGAATGCGAGTGTCAACTTGCCGAAGTTCCTGTTCGGCAGGTCATCGGCCATCGGCAAGCTATCTTTTCGCGTCGAAACACAAGCGGAGGACGCTGGCGACGTCGAGTTGCTCCGCCCGGGCCTGAAGGGAAAGGCCGGCCGATTCCAGAATGGAATCGACTTGCGATTTGTCGAGCCGCCCTTTGAAGAAACCGAGCAGCTCGCTGCGCAGCAGCTTGCGGCGGTGGCAAAACAATGCGCGGGTGAAGTCGTGGAAGAACGCGCGGTCGGGAATCTGCCGGCGGCGGGCGGGATCGAGCACAAGCCGCACGATGGCCGACTCCACCTTCGGGCGCGGCCAGAAAGCCGTCGGCGGCAGAATGCGCACGACCTCGGCGGTGCATTGGCTTTGTACCCAGATACTCAGGGCCCCGTAGTCCTTGGTGCCGGGCCGCGCGGTGAACCGGTCCGCAACCTCCTTCTGCACGGTTATGGTCATCGAGTGCGGCGCGCGGTCCAGCCCGAGCAGGTTGCTGACGATGGGCGTCGCCACGTTGTACGGCAGGTTCGCCACCAGTTTCAGGCGTCGATCCGGGGCCGCGTCGAGCCGCTCGAACACGGCGTCGAGAACCGCCGGATTGAGCCGATTCTTGTTGTGCAACGCGTCGAGCTGCAGCATGGCGACGTTCTTGAGCGTGTAAAGCTCCTCACTGGCGAGTTGGAACAACTGCCGGTCAATTTCCACGGTGACCACGCTCGCCACGCGCGGCGCCATCAACTGGGTAAGCGAACCCGTGCCGGTGCCCACTTCAAGTACGACGTCGCCGGGCGACAGTTCCGCCGCGTCGACCAGGATTCCCAGCAGGTTCAGGTCGATCAGGAAGCACTGACCATACCGGGTGCGCGGCCGGACGCCGGCCTCCTCGAAGCGCCGGCGAAGAAAGGATGCCGTTTGGCGGGCGGGTGCGTTCACTTCCATTCCCGGCTTTCGACGAGCCGTTCGACGTACTTGGCCAGGATGTCGGTCTCGAGGTTCACGCGGTCGCCCACCTTCATGGGGCCGAGGGTCGTCACGGCAAGCGTGTAGGGGATCAGGGCCACGCTGAATCGCTCCGGCTCGCTATCGACGATGGTCAGGCTCACGCCGTCGACGGCGATCGATGCCTTGGGCGCCATCTGGCGGGCGAGGGCCGGGGCAACGGAAAACCAGAACGTGGACCAGTCGCCCATGTCGGTCCGCTGGATAAGCTGGCCGGTCCCGTCGATGTGCCCACTGACGAAATGCCCGCCCAGGCGGTCGGAGACCTTCAAGGCCCGCTCGAGGTTGACCGGGCTTCCCACCTTCAGATCGCCCAGGTTGGTTCGCTTGAGCGTTTCCGGGCCGGCCTGGAACGCCATGGTTTCTGCGTCGGCGGCCACGACGGTCAGGCAGCAGCCGTTGACGGAAACACTGTCGGCCACGGCCGTTTCCGCCGCGATCTTGGGTTCACGAATCACCAGGGTGCACCCCGGCGGCTCGTCGCGCAGCTCGGCCACGGTTCCCAGCGATTCCACGATTCCTGAAAACATGCATTATCCTCCCAAATTGGCTTGTATTCCTGGTCACCGTTGACAGAATTCTCAAAACAGCGATTCCCTTCGCTCCCTTCGTTCCACGTAGCGCTGCCAGGCGTACCGCACCGGGCCCGACAACACAAACGCACAGCACACCAGCGGCACGGCGTAGCCGCGGATCATCATAATGGCCGCCACGGTGAACACCACGGCCACAACGTGCGCAAAGCTCCGCTGTCCGCGGACCACCTGGTTGACCACGTGCGGATACGGCACGCGCGACACCATAAGCCCGGCCACCAGCAAGGCGAAGAACGGCAGGACGATCTGCAGTGCATGGTCGATCTGCTGCGCGTAAATCAACGGGTTCTCGTCCTTGCGCAACGTGTAGAACATGATCGCGAAGCTGGCGATGGCGGCTGCCCCCGCCGGCGACGGCAGGCCGCTGAAGTGCATGTGATCGTCGTCCTCGGTGCTCTCCAGCGTGAAACGGGCCAACCGCAACGCCACACACACGGCGTATGCCGCCGCAATGACCCAAATAGCGTGCCGGTGCATGTAAGCGAACCGCGGGCAGATCTTTACCAGCAGGAAGGCCGGCGCTACGCCGAAGGTCACCAAGTCGCACAGGCTGTCTAACTGTGCGCCGAAATCGCTCGAAGTGCGCGATAGCCGGGCGACGTACCCATCCAACGCATCGAACACCATTCCCAAGAAAATCAGCCAGCCGCTTACCATTACGTTGGTCGTGTCGGCCAGATCGGTTGCCACCCCGTCCGGCTTGTCCACCCGCGACGCCACCACAATCGCAAAGAACCCGCACACCAGGTTTCCCAGCGTCAGAAGAGTTGGAAAGACGGCAACAGTGCGCATGGCTGAAGTTCACTCGTATCGGGCAAGGATGGTCGCGCCCGCTCGCACACGGTCCCCGACTTCCGCCAGGATGTGCAGGTTGCCGGAGTCGGGCAGGATCAACTCGGTGCGGGAGCCGAATTTGATCATGCCGAACTTGTGGCCCCGGGGAATGACTTCGCCCGGGCGCAGGTCGCAGACAATCCGCCGGGCGATCGTCCCGGCAATTTGCCGGACAATCATCGTACGATGCGGTGGTGCCTCTTCCTCCAGCGCGATCCAGGTGTGTTCGTTCACCTGGGCGCTTGCCGGGTCGAGTGCGTTGCGGAACTCGCCCGGCGAATAACGCACCTCGATCACCCGTGCCTCGGCCGGCGAACGGTTGATATGCACGTTGAAGATCGAGAGAAAGATGCCTATGCGGACGGCCGGGCCGTCCAGATAGGGATCGTGTTCCAGCCGGGTGATCTCGGTCAGCTTTCCGTCGGCCGGCGAGACGATCAGCCCGGGTTCCTGGGGAATCGACCGCGGCGGGTCGCGGAAGAACCAGACAATCAGAACCAGCGGCACCGCGGCCAGATAGCCCAACGGCCACCAGTACCAAGAGAGCCCCACCACTAGGGCCAGAAGCGGCCAGCCGAACAACTGCAATTCGGCCAACCCCCAGCGGGCAAACGGAAGCCGGTCGCGCCAGGCAAAAGGGTCGTCGGATTTGTCCCAACAAGCCGTACACTGGTTGCGGCAGTACTTCAAATCGCGCGGGTCGAGGATTTCGTGGGGGGCACCCTCAACGTCACCCCGCCGGAGCTGGGCCATGCGCTCGATGTAGCCGGGCCGCAGCCGGCGCACGCGCCAACGCCGCCAGCGCCCCCAAAGCAGCTCGACTTGCATGCCCAGGCCACCCCCCGGTTGGGTGCTCCTGATGTTCTCCGGCAAAGGCTCGGGGGCGGTACGGTCGCAAGTTCCCGGCTGGGATGAGGTTATGTCGCTCATGGGTTCGGTGGGGCTGATGATCGCCGACTGTGCTTCCAGGCCAGTCCGCAATTATAGCGTCTTCCGCGATTTTGCGCAGCCCCACCAAGGGCTTACGGGACCCCGGCCCTGGGTAAATCGTCCCGGTCAGGCCAGCGCATCGAGTCCGAACCCTTCGGGACTTGCCTGGACGAGGGCGAACTTCTCGATCCAATCGAGCCGGCTTAGCAAGGTGTCGGGTACGGCGGTCGCATGCGCGCTTTCGCGACGCGCCTCGTCGACCTTGTCGCGATAGAACTGGAGTAGATCGACCGATTCATTTGGATCGATTCCAGCAACGTCGAGATCCAGTCGAATGGCGGCCAACTGATCGAAATCCTGCTGAGAAATCGCTCCGGCGTCGAAGAGTCGTTGAATCATCTCCGTGAGTTGCCGTGGAGTGATCTCCGTCACGTCGTACTTTTCCAGCACGTTGCGGGCTGCTACTGTGGAGGACAGGCCAGCCACCGCCTCGGCACTGCCATTTTCTTCGCCTCTTTGAATGGCGATCGAATCGTGATACTCTGCCGGCCGTCTCGTTGCCGGGTCGGTGTATCCGGAAAGGACGTTGTGGATTTGCATGCTGGATTGTCCTGGGGCTTTGTTGGGGGCTGACGTGTCTGGAACCGGTCTCCAAGTGGCGGCGCGGGCAGTTCTCTCTGCAGCATGCGAAGGGGGTAGTCCCATCGTTGCGGCACGAGCGGCCGAATTGCGTGGGATAGGCTTCCAGTCTGTCTTTTCAACCGACAGGCTTGGCCTCTAGCAAAGAGCGGGCCAAACTCGGGCCGAAGACCATCTGAACGCCGTAACACATGGCGAGACAAGCACTTGTGCAGAAGGTACTGACCGCATGGCTCCCCGGCCAGTCGGCCTTATCCGCGCCGTTCTTGCCGAATGTACCCGCCGACAGGCAGAATCTGCCGCTGTTGGCCGGTGCCGCGCGCAGAAGGGCGCACCGGCGTGCGGCAGGAGTTCAGGGGCAACCACGGCGCTCCATGTCGCGCTTCCTCTTGCTCGTCCGGCAATCGATACATCTTCGCTCCACCCGTCACAATCGGCACAGACCGTGCGCCCGGAAGCAGTGCTCAACCCGCGTTTGCCCATGGAAAACCAACCTCCGAAGTGTCCATAACCTAGGCTTTTGGTATGACGATGGCTTCGCGGCAGTTGGCACGCACGCCCTGCCGCGCCCATTACGGCTTGTATCGCCGCAGCCAAGGAATCCCGGATGAACCGACGCGTCCTCATTGTCGACGATGACCGCAAAACGTGCGAGCTTCTCGCACGGTTGTTCGACAGACAGTACGAGGTCGCCACGGCATTCTGCGGGCAGCAGGCGCTGGAAGAGGCGGAGCGGTGCGTGCCGGATATCGTCTTGCTCGATATTCGGATGCCCGGCATCGACGGCTGTGAAACGTGCCGCCGGATGCGGCGAATCGTCAGCGGCCGCAACGTGCAAATCATTATGGTCTCCGCATGCTCGTCGGAGGCGGAGCAACTGCGGGCATTCGACGCCGGTGCCGACGACTACATTGTGAAACCGTTCGATCCGCACGAACTCACCTCCCGGGTGCGGCTCCATTTCCGCCTTCTCGACGCCCTCGACGAGGCCGGCGCAGTTCGGCGCGAGATATGCCGGCACCATGCCGACCTGCACCGCATGGTCGAGCAGCGAGCACGCGAACTGGCCGAAACCAAAGACGTGGCCGTCATGGCACTGGCCGAGGTGGCCGAGTCGCGCGACCAGGGCACGGGTGAGCACCTGGTGCGTATGCGTACGTATGCGCAAATCCTGGCCGAAGCGCTGCGAGCCGACAGCCCCTACGCCCCCGAGATCGACGAGAAGTTCCTGGAAGACCTCTACCGCTCCAGCCCGCTGCACGATATCGGCAAGGTAGGCATTTCCGACGCCATCCTGCTGAAGCCCGACCGGCTCACCGCAGAGGAATTCGAGGCCGTCAAGCAGCATACGGTTATCGGGGCGAACATTCTCGAACAGGCGGTCTTCCACTCACCCCACGGCGATTTCCTGGCCATGGCCGCGGTCATCGCCCGTTTCCATCACGAGCGGTTCGACGGCGAGGGCTACCCGGCGGGCTTGATGGGCGAGGAAATCCCGCTGCCCGCCCGCATCGTGACGGTAGCCGACGTATTCGACGCCATCACCTCCGAGCGTCCCTACAAGCCGGCCTATTCCGCCGAGGCCGCGCGGGCGATGATCCGCGCCGATTCCGGCAAGCACTTCGACCCCATCATCGTGGAAGCCTTCGAACGGTCCTTCGACCAGATGGTTCGCGTCCGCGACCGGCACCAGGACCGGATGCCCGTGCTGATGGGCGCCATGTCGTTCGTCGAATACGGGGTGCTCGACGACCAGGAGCTTGCCCTGGCCGTGGCGAACTGACTGTCGTCGCGAAGACGGCCTGCGCGGCCTTGACGAACGACTCGCCGGGTTCTGTCGCGCACCACGGCGCAAGAATGCCTGCGGGCCGCAAACGCCGACCAGGACTCGCAACGGCTCGTCGGGCAGCAGGGCAAACGCATGCCGGGCAAGGGCCTGTTCCGAAACTCCCGGCCGAGCCGTAGCACTTCCTCGAACTCGGGCCACGGGTCCATCGATCCGGCGACGTCATCCAGCCAAGGGCGCGGCGCACGCGCGTTGGCGAGCGGTATCTTCGCCCGGGTGCCGAGTGGCGTCAAGCCCCCTACGGCGAAGAGGAGTCGGCGTGGCTCGGGCTGCGGCACCGCGGGCGATGCCCTTTGCAACAGAATCCCCCGCCGCGAGGGCATTCCCATCTTCGATCTCCGGCTTGTCCACCTCGCCAGCGAGTTACTGACACCTGACAACTCCGCCCCGTGGCCCAATTGTCTGACTTGCCAACCGGTGTCCGGTTTGCTAGACTCGGTTACCTGTACATATGTGCCGCCCCAGGACGACCCGAAAAGGTCGGTTTTTCGTGCCACCCGGCCAAACGGGCAAGTTCAGGGTGAATGTGGAATACGCGAAACTTGCCACCCAAAAAACCCAGGTGGCAGTTGACTTTGATCTGGTAGCAGTGACTTGCTCGCGCGGGGCACCGACACAGGGTCGTTGGAGACGCTTCCAGTCCGCAGTCCAAGCAAGGAGACCTGCAATGCAGCATCATGTGCAAACGGTTCCCGAATCGCATCGGCGCCGACGTTCGGCGGCGATGATGATCGTCGCTGCGGCGGCTGTCCTGGGCGCCGCCCGCTGGGTCAGCGCGCAGCCGCTGGCCGCAGACGACGCCGACCGGCCGTACCCGCGGCTGGTCACGGCCGAAACCCTGGCCGATCCCGCGCGGCTGGCCGCGCTGGAAGCGCCGGGCAAGGTGTTCTTCGAGGACGGGTTCGAATCGGCCGACTCGCTGAAGAACTACTTCGAAATCCGAGGGCTGAAGGAAGGGCGGGCGAAGCTGGTGAGCGATCCCAAGCTAGCCCATTCGGGTCGCGGAGCCCTCGAGCTTACGGCCGTCGCCCGCGGCGGGCAGTCGTCGGGAACCGGGGCGGTCGGCTGGTTCGGGCCGGAGGGGCACGATCGGGTGCATCTGCGCTGCTACCTCCGCTTCGCAGCCGACTACGACCAGGGAAACCTCAACCACACGGGCGGCGGGCTGGCCGCCGTGGCCGGCGCGAACCGCTGGGGCGGCATGGGCATGGCCGGAAAGCGCCCACGCGGCGACGACCGCTTCAACGCCCGCTTTGAACCCTGGCGCGACTGGGGCCGGCTGCCCGCGCCCGGCTACATGTTCCTCTACACCTACTGGATGGACATGCGCCGCGACCGCGACGGCAACTACTGGGGCAACATGCTCGGCCCCGACCCCGACGACCGCATCGTCCTCGAGCGGGACCGCTGGTACTGCCTGGAGCACATGATCCGGGCCAACGACCCTGGACAGGCCAACGGCGAGCTGGCCGCCTGGATCGACGGCAAGCTGTACATCCACTACACCGGCATCCGCTGGCGGACCACCGCCGAGGTGAAGATCAAGCGGTTCAGCCTCGACGTATACATCCATCGCGCCGAGCAGGACAACACTGTCTGGTACGACGACATGGCCCTGTCGACCGGCTACATCGGGCCGAAGTGACGGCTCACGGGGGAAAGCCCATGGACCACCGCGATGACTGCCAAACGCCGAGCAATAACGTTCTTCGGCATAGGGCAGTGAGGGCAAGCGGATGATTCCACCCTTTGACGAACAGGGCTACTTGCCACCGGGGGTCCATTCGGCTACCTTGGAGGAAGTGGCATCTCGATTCGGCTGCGGGTCGGAATTGCGCCGTGTCCAGGCGGAATCGCTGCGTTGGCTTGTCGACGCAGCCCGTCGTGCGGGCGTATTGCGATTAGTGATCAACGGCAGTTTCGTAACCGACGTGCTCGAGCCGAACGATGTGGATTGCGTTCTCCTGATCGGCCCGGGCTTTCCTCGCGACCAAGCGGCCGAGGCGGAACTGCTGGCGGGGCTGCCGTTTTTGGAACTGAGCCTTGTGAGGCAGGAGGATTTCGACGTGATGGTCCATGAGTTTTTCGCCACGGACCGGCATTCGATTGCCAAAGGTATGGTGGAGATTGTTGCATGAGCCTGCAAGGTCATCGCGAACTCGAATCGACTCGTAGGAAGCTTCGATTGCTCGAGGAGCGCTATGAAGCGAACCAGCGCGAACGAGGGGGCGACGAGCACGTGCGGGAGTTGACCATGCGGTCGCTCAAGCGGCTCATCAACCAGCTCAAAGAGGAGATAACCCGCTTCGAATCCCGCCGCATAGTGAATAGACAAGACACATCGACGCCACCGAACTAAACGCTCGACCGGATCCGACGATGCGGTCCGATCGTAGCGCGACAATGCAGTAACGATTGGCTTTGTGTCTGCAAACGCCGCGCCACTTTTCTCTGCCGCTGACCTAGGTCGTTCACCGCAGAACTGCACCTGTCCCCTTCCACCCGATCTGAGAACCAAGTGAACGGAACTTGCATGCGAACGACGGCGGTCCTGGCGATGCTCCTGGCGGCGGCAGTCGCCACACGTGCGGCGGCCGATGACGAACTGCCGCCGGAGTTCCGCCGGCTGCTGCCGCTGCACAAGCCGCTGCCCGAGCCCCGGCCGGGCGACTGGCTCTACCGGCACGAGGAGCCGGGGCAAACGTACGGCGAGTATTTGGCCTCCGAGCCGGTCCAGGCCGATCGGCAGCGGCGGATCATCTACCTGCAATTGATCGGCGAGTTCGACGAGAACCAGCAGCGGGTTCTCGATCTGACGGCCGACTACATGCGGGCGTATTTCCAGTTGCCCGTCCGGGTGCGCGGGGCGTTCCCGCTGGACAAGATCCCGCCGGAAGCGCGGCGCAAGCATCCGTTGTGGCGCAACGAGCAAATCCTGACCACCTACGTGCTCGAGGAACTCTTGCACAAGCGGCTGCCGCGCGATGCGTGCGCCTACCTGGCGCTGACCTCCGCCGATCTCTGGCCGGGTGGGGCGGGGAGCTACGTGTTCGGATACGCGACGTACCGCGACCGGGTCGGGATGTACTCGATCTACCGGAAGGGCGATCCTTCGGAGGAGTTCGACCTGTGCCTGCGGCGCACGCTCCGCCTCGCCACGCACGAGACGGGCCACATGTTCTCCATGCTGCACTGCACGCGGCACCTGTGCAACATGTGCGGGTCGAACCACCTGGACGAAGCCGACCGCCATCCGCTGTGGCTATGCCCGCACTGCCTGGCGAAGCTATGCCACGCCACCGGGGCGGATCCCCGGCGCCGGTTCCGGGCGCTGATCGGGTTCTTCGACAAGGTGGGATTTGATGAGGAAGCGGCCTTCATGCGAAAGTCGCTGGAAACGATGGGGTGGGCGGAGTGAGGCGGGAAATGGGGAATGTCGAAATTCAAATGACGAAAGAATGACGAAGCCGGAAGCTCGAAGAGAAACGATGACAATACAACTCCCCTGCTGTGACGGCCGAAACGTGGAGGCGGCCCGTGTACTGCATGAACCTGGGAAAGACCGTTCGATCACCTTTGAGATGCGCCGAGCAGATATCCGTATCCAGAAGGAAACTCATTGACCCGGCTCCGTTCGCTCCTGTTGACGCCCCGTGCGTACACTCTCAAGGAACCGGTCAAGTTCGGCAGCATCCTCCGCCCAGCCTCCAAAAGACTCCCGGAGAGCTTCCTCGGGTCGCGAACTTCTCTGCTTTCGGATATGCTGATATCTGTGCCGCCAGTGACACCAATACCACGGAAAACGTAATGAGCAAGACCAACCCTCCCACCACCAAGAATGATCCGCCCACATTCACGGCCCGCCTGCGCCGGTGGGTAATTGACCACGACAATATCTGTTCTCGACAGCGATACGGCGCGACGGCAGTGAAGCTCGGCATGGCAGCGGCAACCATCGCGATGAGTCTCTGCGGGCTGGGTCTGTCGGCACGGGCCGCGCCGCCCCCGCAGGGCGTGGTCCGCTATAGTGACTTCGGCGCCACGGGCGACGGCAAGACCGACGATATCGACGCCATCGCTGCGGCCCATGCGTTCGCTAATGAGCACGGACGTCCTGTGAAAGCCGACGAGGGCGCCACCTACTACATCGGCGGAGCGAACCGCACCGTGGTCATCCAGACCGACACCGATTTCGGCACGGCCGCCTTCATCATTGACGACACCGACGTCCGGGACCGCAACGCCCATGTCTTCCTGGTGAGTTCGAGCCTGCGACCGTTCAAACTTGAGGGGATAACCTCCCTTCAGAGGAACCAGGAGAAGATCGACGTCTCGCTGCCCGGAACCTGCCTGGTCATCGTCACCAATTCCCACGTGCGGCGCTACATCCGGTTTGGGCCGAACCGCAACAGCGGCTCCCCGCAAACCGATGTCTTTATCGTCGACAAAAACGGCAACGTGGATATGGACGCGCCGATCATCTGGGATTTCGACCGGATCACCGACATCACGGCCCATCCCCTGGACGAGACGACGCTGACCATCACCGGAGGTCGTTTCACCACAATCGCCAACAACGCCGAATCGAAATACACCTACTACAGCCGGGGCATCGCGATCAGGCGTTCCAATGTTCTCGTGGATGGGCTGGAACACCGCGTCACCGGCGAAGGAGACCGGGGCGCGCCCTACGGCGGCTTCATCAATATCGCCAACTGCGCCTTCGTCACCGTCCGGAACACCATCCTGACCGGACGCAAAACGTACCGGACCATCGGCTCCGCGGGCGTTCCGGTCTCGATGGGCAGCTACGACATCTCGCTGAACCGGGCCGTGAACGTGTCATTCGTCAACTGCAGCCAGACGAACGACATCCAGGACGGCAGGTACTGGGGAATCATGGGGTCGAACTACTGCAAGAATCTTGTTCTCGACAACTGCACCTTCTCCCGGTTCGATGCCCACATGGGCGTCGCCAACGCCACCATCCGCAACTCGACCCTGGGGCATCAAGGCATCAACGCCATTGGCAGCGGCATCTTCACCGTGGAGGACACCACCATCTACGGAAGGAGCCTGATCAATCTGCGATCCGACTACGGCAGCACGTGGCAGGGAGAACTCGTCATCCGCAACTGCACCTTCGTGCCCGCGGGCGGAAGGCCAACCAGTGCCAGCCTGATCGGCGGATTCTACTCCGGGCAGCATGATTTCGGCTACACCTGCTACATGCCGGAACGCATCACCATCGACACGCTCCACATCGACGACTCAAACCACCCGGCGAACTACCGGGGGCCTGCCATTTTCGCGAATTTCAATCCGCGCAGGACCGACGAAAGCTACGTGGAGGAGTTTCCGTATGTCAGAACCAGGGAAGTCATCCTCAGCGGCGTGACCACCGCCAGCGGCAAGGCACTCAGGCTCAGCGACAACCCGTTCATGTTCAAGGACGTGACGGTGACCACCAACCAACAGCCGCCGGACAGATAAGGGCGTTGACATGCCCCCGGCACGCGCGGTATCGTGGATTGCGTCGGTGGCTCGTCAGCACCACAATGGAGGGGGTAACCATGTTCGTTCTTCGCGAATGGATCGGTCTGGTTGTGGTCTTTGGGCTGATACAGTCGGGTTTGGCAGGCAAACAAGGTGTTTCGTCCGGCGCGGCAGCCACGGAACCATCTGCCGCAGAGCAAGTCGTTCCGCTGCTCGATTCGTTTAACAGCATGGAACCTTCCAGGGACCAGCCCCTGGAGGCTGACGCCGAGGTGATCGACCCCAGGGTCAAAGCCCGCGGTGCGCGCGTGGTCGAACCTGCGGTGATCGCCGCTCTCCGGTGGATCGCCGACCACCAGTTGCCCGACGGCAGTTGGAGTTTCGACCATACCCTCGCACCTTCCTGTAAAGGCAAATGCCGCAGTCCGGGCGGGCTGAAGGAGGCACGAAACGCAGCCACCGCGATGGCCCTGCTGCCCTTCCTGGCGGCAGGGCAAGCGCCGAAGGCGGGCGAGTACCGAAGGGCCGTAGGCCGGGGTGTGGACTATCTTGTGAGGAACGTGAAACGGACGGAGCAGGGCGGCTCGCTCATGGAGAGCGGCGGCACCATGTACTCGCACGGACTGGCCGCCATCGCGCTGACCGAAGCATATGGCATGACCCAGGACCGCGCCCTGCTTGAACCGGCCCAGGCCGTCGTGAATTACATTAGCTACGCGCAGGACCCAGTCGGCGGCGGATGGCGCTACATGCCGCGTCAGAAAGGCGATACGTCGGTCACCGGCTGGCAACTGCACGCCCTGAAGAACGCGCACATGTCGTACCTCCAGGTACCGCCGGTAGCGATCAGGAAGGCGTCGTCCTTTCTCGACAGCGTCCAGGCGAACGGCGGCGCAACCTATGGCTATACGACGCCCGGCGAGGGACCGGCGACCACGGCCATCGGGCTCTTGGGCCGCATGTACCTCGGTTGGGATCGAGACAATCCGGCCCTGCAGCGCGGGGTAGAGCGAGTGGCCGCGTGGGGCGTTTCAACGAAGGGGAATATGTATTACAACTACTATGCCACCCAGGTCGCACACC
Source organism: Thermoguttaceae bacterium (assembly GCA_034005525.1). Lineage (GTDB taxonomy): Bacteria > Planctomycetota > Planctomycetia > Pirellulales > Thermoguttaceae > PWXP01. The sequence continues at coordinate 52,451 of JAVEUP010000015.1, forward strand.
ATTGGGGCGGTGACGTGTGGCGGAAGTGGAATACCGACATGCGCGACTGGCTGCTCGAGTCGCAAGCGAAGGACGGCCACGAGGCGGGAAGCTGGTTCTTTGCCGGCGGCGACGCCGGAACCGACCGCGGTGGCCGGCTTTACACCACCTCCCTGGCCGCCTTGATGCTCCTCCAGTCGCATCGCGAGCCGTTGCCCTTGAAGCGGGAGCAGCCCAACGTCGAGTTTCGTGAATTGAAATAGGTGAACCCCAGGAACATCCGTCATGTCTATCCAGCTTACCTGCCCGCAATGTGGAATGGCACTTGCCGTTGCCGACCAGTACGCCGGGCAAAACATCTCGTGTACGAACTGCGGAGCGCGGGTTGCCGTGTCCGGGCTTGAGGGGCAGCCGGTCTATGCGGAAGCCGGATCGGCCGCGGTGCCGCAACGCAAGACGAATGTGTGGCTGATCGTCGTTCTGATCTTGGCCTGCTCCGTTGTGCCGCTGCTCTGCTGTGGCGGCTTTGGTATTGCCCTGCTGTTGCCCGCCGTGCAAGCCGCCCGCGAGGCGGCGCGCCGAGCCCAATGCATCAACAACATGAAGCAGATCGGGCTTGCACTGCACAATTATCACGATGCCTACCGCTGCTTCCCTCCCGCATTCATTCCCGATGAAGACGGCCGGCCGATGCACAGTTGGCGCGTACTCATCCTGCCGTTTCTCGAAGAGCAGCCCCTCTACGAGCAGTATCGCTTCGACGAGCCCTGGGACTCGCCGCACAACCGGGCACTGGCCGACCTGATGCCCTCCATCTACCGCTGTCCAAGCGACCGCATTGACGACCGGGTGACAACCAGTTACGCGATGGTTGTGGGACCTAACGCCTTCAGCACCGGGCCCGGCGCGCGGCGCGTCGACGAGTTTGCCGACGGACTATCGTTCACGCTGGCGGTCGTGGAGATGGTGGGCGCAGGAATCAACTGGATGGAACCGAGGGATTGGGACACCACCGGCCCCGATGGTCCACAGAGCTATCACCCCGGCGTCTTCAACGTTCTCCACGCCGACGGCTCGGTCCGCTCCATGGCCGAACAGATCGACGCGGAGGTGCTCAAGGCGCTGATCACCCTCGACGGGGGGGAGCCGCCCGACCACCACATGCCGCGCGATCTCGACTGGTAGCAGTAGTGCGCCGCCGGTTCGGCATTCCGGATGATTGGGAGGGTTCTATGCCTGTTGAGGTTGCCTGCCCGAAGTGCGGAGCCGCCGTTGGTGACGAATACGCCGAGCAAACCGTCACGTGTGCGAACTGCGGCCACGTGTTTGCAGTGCCCGGGCATGAGAAGCGATCGGTCTATGCCCGAGTCTCGACGGCCTGCAAGTCGCAGTGCGAGGTGCGCATGCGACGGGTTGTTATCGCCTTTTGTCTCGTGTCCGTGCTTCTCTTCATCGGTCCTTTAATCTCACTTCTAATGCCTGCCGTACAAGCCGCCCGCGAGGCGGCGCGCCGTGCCCAGTGCATCAACAACATGAAGCAGATCGGGCTTGCACTGCACAATTATCACGATGCCTACCGCTGTTTCCCTCCGGCATTCATTCCCGATGAGGAAGGCCGGCCGATGCACAGTTGGCGCGTGCTGATCCTGCCGTTCCTCGAGAGCCAAGTCCTCTACGAGCAATACCGCTTCGACGAGCCGTGGGACTCGCCGCACAACCGGGCACTGGCCGATCTGATGCCCTCTGTCTACCGCTGTCCAAGTGACCGCATTGACGACCGGGTGACAACGAGTTACGCGATGGTTGTGGGACCCAACGCCTTCAGCACGGGGCCCGGCGCGCGGCGCGGCGACGAGTTTACCGGCGGACTGTCGTTCACGGTAGCGGTCGTGGAGATGGTGGGCGCAGGAATCAACTGGATGGAACCGAGGGATTGGGACATTACCGGCCCCGATGAGCCACGGAGCTATCACCCCGGCGTCTTCAACGTCCTCCATGCCGACGGCTCGATCCGCTCCACGCACGACGAGATCGACGCCGACGTGTTCCAAGCACTGATCACCGTCGACGGCGGGGAGCCGCCCGACCACCACATGCCGCGCGATCTCGACTGGTAGCAGCAGTGCGCCTCCGGTTCGTAAGGCTATGGTTCCGGCCACTTCAGGTGGCGGTGCAGGAAGTCGAACGTTCCGACGGCGTGAATGACGTGCCCGTCGTCGAAGAACTCGATTTCGGCCCGCTCGGGGATGCCCAGGTCGGTGTAGTGCCGGCGGACGGTCGCGAATTCGAAGGCAGCCCACTCGTCCGAGGCGACCAGGTCGCGGTGGCCGCGTTCGACCATGAACGGGCGGGGGCAAATCATGGCGGCCATCTCGGCGTAGTTGAACGTGTGGCCGAGATTGAACTCCATGATTTCGTATTCCGCCGTGAACATGTAGCTGCTGAACCGTTGCGAACCCGCCGCAACCGCGGTCGTGGCATACGGAGTGACGATCTTGCGGATCCACTCGTTGAAATCGCCCGAGCAGATCGACAGGGCGTAACCATCGAGCACCGCCGGCACGCGCATCGCCGTCTTGCCGCCGTACGACAGCCCGTACAGGCCGATCCGGTCCTTGTCCACAAACGGCTGCTGGCTAAGCCACTGGAGAATGCGGTGATGCTGGCCGATGATGACCGAGAAGATCGAGCACTTCGTCGGATTGGCCATCCGCTGCAATACGCGGAACCGATCGCCGCCGCGGGCTGCGTTCGGATTGTAAGGCGCGTAGACGACGTACCCGCGCTCCGCCAGGCGGGCGGCATAGGCCCGATACGCCTTGCTTTCCGGGTCGAGCGTGACTTCGGGCACCCCGCCCAAGCCGTGCTGGCAGACCACCACCGGACGCCGCTCGCCGCCTGCAACATCGAGGTCCTTCGGCACCAGCAGGTAGCCCCACGAGATCACCCCGGGCCATACGTCGAGCACCACCTCGTAACCCGTCCAGCGCTCCTCGTCGCGAATCTTCCTGGTCCGGGCGCGGATCGGCAGTGGCGGATCGGGGAGCCGGCCGATGACTTCGTCGTGGAAATAGTCGCGCAGCGGCTGCACGGCTTCGTTCCAGCGATCGGGACTCGACGGGCCGACCGGTTTCCCGGTGCGTTCCCACACGGGCTTCCAGAAGAACTCGGCGCGGGCGAAGGCAGAAAGCTCCATCAGCCGCTGCGTGTGGTCCTCCATCTGCCGCACCTGGCGAAGTTGCCGGCCGTCGAGGTCGAAACGCTCCGCAGGCGCCTCGGGCGCCGGCCCCAGCGGTCGCATCGCCCCGTTGCCGTCGAGCGACTCAAGAAAACGGCTCAACGCCGGCTCGGAGCCGGGCCCGACCATCGCGCCGTCCGGGCCATGCACCAGGTGGAGCGAGCCGGCCATCGCCTCGCCCACCAGCGCCCGGGCGCGCTCGTATTCGGCCTGCACCTGCTCGAACTCCGGCGCGGCAATCCGCCCCGGCGCGGCGCCGCTGCGGCCCGACCGCGGCTCCGGCGGGCCGTCCACTTGCGGCGGCCGGCTGTGTTCGATCACCAGCGCCCGCGGTGCTACCATGGCGGCGATTTCCGCATCGCCGAACTCGGTCAGCAGCGCCCAGACGTTCCGGTAGATCGGTTCCTGCCACAGCCCTTCGCGCGGCTCGAAGTAGCCGCTGACCAGCGCCGCGTCGATCCGCGGGTCGAGCGCGGCGGCGTACAGCGCGATCAAGCCGCCTTCGCCGTAGCCGGCCACGCCGACCTTCGGCTGGGAATCTGAACCCGCCCGCCGGCCATCGTGCAGGAACCAGTCGATCCCGGCCAGCACCTTCTGCACCTCGTAGCCGATCACGTGCCGGCCCATCTGGAACGCCTGGCGGTGGATCCACTCGCGGTGCGGCTGGTTGGTGAACCGCCCGACCAGGTCGTTGCCCGAGAATTCGTCCCGCCGGTCAATGAGCGTGGGCACCAGCACGCGGCAGCCGTTTTCGGCCAGCCGGCGGGCGAACTGCGCCTCGGCTGGAACGCCCGGCAGCAGGCCCACCAGCGATTCGGGGCTCTGGTCGGCATCGGGCAGCGCCACCACACACCCGCGAGCCTTCGACTTCGGCTCAAGCAACAGCCCCTCGCCGCTGACGGGACCTACCACCGGCCACCGAACGGCCCAGACGGTAAACGCCTCCGTTTCCGCAACCTTCGCCGGCATGGCCGTAGTCGCGAGCAACTCGAGTGCCGGGACCGGCTCGCGGGTATCGACGGCGCCAATGATCCGCCGAAACCGCTCACGGTTCGGCTGAATCGATTCGTCGTATGCCTGTGGCGAACTCAGGTTCCGGTTCCAGTGCACCGCTCGCCCTTCGACCGACTGCTCGGTTCGTTCGAGCAAGAACCGGGCAATGCCGTCGAGCGTCTGTTCGGCCAGGTCGCCCTCTCCGACGTACAACTCGGTGCCCGGCAGGTGTTCGCCTGCCGCGGACGGAACGGCAGCCAGACAGCAGGCCACAAGCAAGGCTTTTCCCACGCAGACAGCACTCTTCTGCGCAGGCGTTGAATCAGTGCGGTAGACCGATTCCTTCATGGCAGCACCTCGTACGTATTCCAGGGTTTCGCAGGGCTCGGGAACTCCTGACTACCTCAGTTCCAGGCGGCACATCGAGTAACGGGGATGTAGTTTACCTGATGGCGTCCGAAAAGACAAACCACAACCAGCAAACCCCGTCATCCACGCCCCACCCAGCCTACACGCTTCCTCGCTGGGTGCGTAGGGTGGGTGGTTCCGGCTGTTCGTGGCCGGTGGATGCATGTTTGCGCCTTTCCGGACGTTGTGGCGGCCGTGCGGTTTGCGCCACGATACAGCCGGGTTCACCCACGCGCGCAGTACGGCTGGCCGTGTCCGCGTGGGTGAACCCGGCCGCTTGAAATGGGCAATCCTCCGGCCGGCGCAACATGCAGGCATCATGGGCAACCGTTCGACCAACGCACCGTGCGGCCGGAACCACCCACCCTACGCACGCACTGGATTCACGCCGGCGTTTGGGCCATAATGAGAGGTTCATCATCAGATAGCCCGCCGTTGATCCCCACTAAGGACTGCCGATGTCCAAGCACGTTGCCGCACTGTGCATCCTCTTTGCGACGCTTGTCTGGGCAGTTGCCGCCAGCAGGGCGGAATGGGTGGTCGTCGACCGGGACGCTAATGGCACCCATACACCCTTCCCCCTGACACCTGACACCTGACACCTTCCCCCTGACACCTGACACCTGACACCTTCCCTCTGACACCTGACACCTGATGAAACGCTCCTATCTTCCCATTGCTCTGGCACTGCTGATTCTCGCTGGTTGTACGGAAATGGCGGCCGACTCCGATCGTGCCCAGGAGCCGAAGCCGGCATCCGAGGCCGAGCCGGTCGCCGATTCCGAAAAGGGTTTCGCCAAAACCGCGGCCGATCCGAACCGCTGGCCCCGTTTCCGCGGCCCCAACGGCGAGGGCGTCGGGCAGGCCGCGGGGATTCCGGAAACGTGGACCGACGACGACTATCGCTGGAAGGTCGAACTGCCGGGAATTGGCTTCAGTTCGCCAGTGGTCTGGGACGACCGGGTCTATGTGACCAGCACGATCGAGGATGAGCGGCTTCTGGTCGTCCTCTGTCTGGACACAGCCGACGGAAGTGTGCTGTGGAAGCAGCACTTCAACATCCAGTCGCATCCAGCATACAAGGACAATCGCGACGCATCCACGTCGCCGGCGGTTGACGAGGACCGGATCTACGTGACCTGGGGAACCACGCTCGAATACGTCGTCGTGGCGCTCGACCGGCGCGAAGGAAGAGAAATCTGGCGGCGCGACCTGGGGCCCTTTGTCGCCGAGGACGGTTTTGGGGCCTCGCCGATTCTCGCCGGCGAGGTGGTGATCCTGATGAACGACCAGGACCCGGACGGCGAGAGTTCGGTCGTGGCGCTGGACCGCAAGACAGGCGAGACCCGTTGGAAGGTCGACCGCAAATCGGAGAAAGCCACCTTCTCGACCCCCACGCTCTTCAAGCCCGAGGGAGGCCGCCCGCAGGTGATCGTGACCAGTTGCGCCCACGGCATCACCAGCCTCGATCCGGACAGCGGAGCGATCCAGTGGGAACTGGAGGACGTCTTCGAACTCCGCACGACCGGCTCGCCGCTGGTGGTCGCCGGCACGATCTTCGCCAGCAACGGCTCTGGGCGGGGTGGCAAGTATCTCGTGGCCGTTCGGGCAGGCGTTCCTGAGCAGGGGATCGAGCCGGAAGTTCTCTACCGGGTGGAACAGGCGGCGCCCTACGTGATCACGCCGGTGGCCCATTGGCCGTTGGTGTTTCTATGGACCGATCGCGGCATCGTCACCTGCCTGGACGGCCCCTCGGGCAAGGTCCACTGGCGCGAGCGCGTCGGGGGCGACTACCTCGGTTCTCCGGTTTGGGTGGGCGAGCGGCTGTACACGATGTCCAATTCCGGCGAGATGGTCGTGCTGGCCGCCGCCGACGAGTTCGAACTCCTCGCCCGCTTCGACCTCGGCGAGCCGACCCACAGCACGCCTGCGGTGGCCGGCGGTGTGATGTACCTGCGCACGTATTCCCACCTGATGGCGTTGGGCAGTGAATGAGCGGCATGGCATTCGCGGTCACTGCTGCACATTGCTGGCCCAAGCTATGCCCGCCGGCGGGCGGAGCATATAATGGGCATGCTTCGACCTGTGGGGCGCCGGCCCCGGACGCCCTTCCCGCCCAACCAGAAGGAGGCAATTCCCATGACGACTCCATCCGAAAACACGTCGCGGCGTCAGTTTCTCAAGAGCGGCAGCGCCATGGCCGCCGGCTCGGCCCTGGCAGCGGCGGCCGTGCCGAAGGTCCACGCGGCCGAGGACAATACGATCCGCCTTGCACTGATCGGCTGCGGCAACCGCGGGCGCGGGGCCGCGGCGAACGCCTTCAGTACATCCGAACAGGGACCCATCAAACTGTTCGCCCTGGCCGACCTGTTTCCCGAACGGCTCGAAGCCACGGAGAAGATCCTCACCTCCCGCTTCCCCGACCACTTCGACGCTCCTGCCGAACGCCAGTTCCGCGGGTTCGACGCGTACAAGGCGGCCATCGACTGCCTCCGCCCCGGCGACATTGCCATGCTCACCGGCCATACCGCATGGCGGCCGGTGCAGCTTGAATACGCGGTGAGCAAGGGCGTTCACGTGTTCATGGAGAAATCGTTCGGAACGGACCCGCCGGCCGTGCGGCGCATCCTCAACGCGGGCGAGGAGGCCGGGAAGAAGAACCTCAAGATCGCCTCCGGGTTGATGTGCCGCCACAGCCACGCCCGGCAAGAGTTGCTCAAGCGTATCCGCGACGGGGCGCTCGGCGACATTCAGCTCATCCGCGCCTACCGCCTCGAACCGTCGTTTGTCCTGCCGCCGAAACCCGACGGGGCAAGCGAGCTGCACTGGCAGATCCAGCGCTTCATCCACTTCCACTGGGTCTCCGGCGGCCTGTTTGCCGAGATGGACATCCACCAGATCGACGAAATGTGCTGGATCAAGGACCAGTGGCCGGTGACGGCGTTCGGCATGGGCGGGCGCAACCCCGACCACAATAACCGCTCGCAGATTCTCGATTCGTACCACGTCGAGTTCACTTTCGCCGACGGCACGAAGGCGACCGACGACGCCCGCTACCTGAGCAACACGTACACCGACTTCGCCACGTACGTGCACGGTACGAAGTGCGCGGCGCAGATTTCGTGGCGGCCGCATCAGCGCGACGAACTCTTCCTATTCAAGGACCAGCGGATCGCGAAGGACAACATTGCCTGGACCGCCCCTCGCGACGTCGCGACTCCCTGGGACGCCGAATGGCAAGTGCTGATCGACGCCATCCGCAACGACAAGCCGCACAACGAGGCGCGGCACGCGGCGCTGTCGAACCTGGCCGGCATCATGGCCCGCGCGGCCATCCACTCCGGCAAGCTGGCCACCTGGGACGAGGCCATGGCCTCCGACTTCCAGTGGTGCGACTACATTGACACCATGACCGACGACTCCCCGCCCCCCGTCCTGCCCGACGAGGAGGGCTACTACCCCGTCCCCAACGCCGGTCAGTGGACGGAGTTGTAGGGTTGCGCCGAGAATGACTTGTCGGCAGAACGTTACCGATCGCGGGGCGGCGACGACTGATTGTCCATTTCGCATCCGCCCGACTTCGCCGCGCCCGTGCATCGGATTGTTCGCTGCTTGCGCTTTGCGATCGGTCGGCCTGAGACGCTTCGAGTCTCGCTTGTGTGTCACTCAGGTAAGCAGCCAGGCCGCCGTTGTGCTGGGCAAGTATCTTCGTCGGGTGGCGTGACGTTCATCGCGTTATCTTCATTGCGTTCACAACGCTCAGCATCATCGGGCCGGCTGAGAAAGCGGATTGTTAGGAACAGGTTAACTGCTGCCCACGCGGTGACTGCCAAGCCTATCGTTATTGCCCAAGGAGCTTGGCCCGGTTGTAGTGTTCCTCCCATGACGTTTACATTCTCGCCGGATGCAACGAGAGTAACAAGCAGGAACATGCCAAAACCGATAAGGACCATCAAGATCAACGCCCATTGTGCAGCAACCCGACTCCCGCGGCTGACGTAGAACCCCGACGCAATCACGGCTACGCCGGCCAGGTTCGGTGCGCCGCTGCGACTGATGATCGCCTCGGCTATCGACGCGACGAGGACAACAAGTCCAAAAGCTTGTAAGGAAATGCCGGTCCCTCGCGCTGAACTCTGTGCAGCCTTTGCCGTTGAGGGCGCCCCGGGCTCGGCGCGCAGCAGTAGGAGCAGAATGGCGCACGCGAGGAGTAAGCTTCTCCCTGCGACGATCACGGGCTGTTCACGAATGCGGCTTGCTGGAAAGCCTTCCGGGGGATCGTTAATGACGACGCCGGCCAACTCGCCAGATTGGTCCCGCAAGAAATCGAGTTCATCATGGCTGGTGAACAAGTACAGCTTGTGCGGGTTGTAGTGGTTGAGTACTCCTTGTCCAATCCCGTGGAGACTCACCGCAATCAGACAGATCAGCAGCCAAACGGCCCACGCTCGCGCGGCGCGCCGTGGCACGAGCAACAGAAGCGCGGCCACAACGGGCAATGCGATGACTATCTGTATGATCTCGCTAAGCATTCGACTTCCTCTGGCGCCGCGCGGTCGGCAGTGAATTTGCCCATGGTGATTCGTTCCTCCGGAATCCGGGCCACTGGCTTCGCGCCGGCAATCGCGCCCCATATCGTGTGGCGTGAGCGCTCCCAGGCCGCTTTCGTGCGGCGGCTGTCGTGCCGAACGCGCCGACCCTCAACGATGCGGTCGTACAGGCGGGGCGGGGCCTTTTCGGGAAACAAGCCCAAGGGCGAACGGCGTTGCGAAGTTGCTGGGGGCATGGCCGAACTCCGGACACGGTGGTCCTGGAGATATTATGAGTTTACCTGTTTGGGGCGGCGAAACAAGCACCCTGCAGCGAGAAATGCCAAGTGTTTGGCAAGCACGCTGCCTGGCCCAGCCTTGTCGGACTCCATATCGTCGATCTCGTTCACCAACGATTCGTTCGTAGAGGCTGCCACGGGAAGTCGGTCTTCCAGCTGGCGTCGCGGTTGAGGTATTTCAGGAAGGCGCCTTCGACTTCGGCCTTGGCCAGGTCGCGGGTGCATTGGAAATGTCGGTCGGCGCTGCCCTCGCGGTATTCCAGCGTGTACGGGCCGTCCTCTTCGCCGGAAGCCTGCAGGAACACCTGGTCAGCCGCAGCCAGAATGATGAACTCGCCGCGTCCCCCGTCGTCGGCGAATGCGTTGCGAATGTCGGCTTCGGTCGCGTCGGCGGAAGCAATGGCTTGCGCGCACTCGAGCTTCATCTTCCCGCCTGCCGGACCTGACTCCGACTTGTCCTCTCGCTCATGCGGCCCCGGTCTGGCAGAGGCGTGATGGCCGGAGGAACCTCGATCGGATTGCTGCACGAGATACACCACCAAGACAACCACTGCCACGGGAATGCCGACGAACATCAGCAGAATCGCCGCGACAATGAGCAGTTCAAACGGTCCGGGTGCAAACATCGGCTCTACTCCTGTGCTTGGGGACGGAAAACGTTTCGGCGTGGAAATCGGGGCAGAAACAGGGGCCTCACGGCCCCCGCTCGCCTTTCGGTTTGCAGCGTTCGGGTTTGCCATCCAATGGTCTCGGCGGCGGCTAGCTGCTCAACCGTCGCAGCCGCTGCTCGTCGACCTCCACGCCAAGGCCGACGCCGGCGGGGACGGCCAGGTGGCCGTCGACGACCTGGAATGGCTCCTTGAGGATGGAAGCACCCTTGAGGAACTGCGGGCCGTTCAGCGCCGCAGGGTATTGCAGATCGTAGGCGCCGTAGAGCAGCAGCGAGGCGGCCAGCGACAGGTCGGGGTCGGTCAGGCCGCTGCCGAGGAACATCAGCCCGCGGTCCAGCGCCATTTCGGCCTGGCGGCGCGCGTCGGTCAGGCCGGCGGCGCGGGCGACCTTCATGGCCACGCCGTCGAGGATGTCGAGCTTGATGAACTCTTCGAGGTCGGAGGAATGGACCAGGCTTTCGTCGAGGATGATCGGCAACGCGCCCTGCTTCTTGAGCTTCTGGTAGCCGGTGATCCGGTTGGGCCGGAGCGGCTGTTCGAGCACGGCCGCGCCGGCCTCGGCCAGGCGCGGCGCGACGGCCAGGGCCGTGGCTTCGTCGTAGCCGCCGTTGGCGTCGGCCCACAGGAACCCGTCGGGGACGAGCCGCTTGACCATGCGGCACAACTGGACGTCGAACTCCGGATCGGGCGCCACCTTGATGTTGAAGTTCCGATACCCGCGATCGAACCCCTCCTCGATCAGCCGCGGCACGTCGTCGAGCGAGAGCGGGTTGAGCGTCCAACTGAGCTTGATGCGTTCGCGGCCTTTGCGGCCCCAGCGCTCCGAGGCCGTCTTGCCCAGGTGCTTGCCGGTCAGGTCGAACAGGGCGAGGTCCACGCCGGCCTTGCAGATCGGCTGCCCGGTCGAGAAGGACGGCGCGATGATCGTATTCATGGCCGCGTGGAGGGCATCGATGTCGAACGCGTTTCGGCCGATCAGCACGGGCGTCAAGTAGCCGTCGATGGTGGTCTTGACGGTCTCGGGCGTTTCGTAGCTCCACTTATTGCTCGGCACCGCCTGGCCCCACCCGACCGACCCGTCGTCGGCCGTGATTTTCACGACCACCGTCCGATGCCCGAGTTGCTCCCCGTGCGGGCCTTCGAAGAACTTGAACCTGCCCGCCGTCGGGTAGCTGAGCGGGAAGGTCTCGATCCGAGCGATTTTCAGGTCCGGCATGGTGTCGCCTTTCGCCAGAGAGTGAAGAACCACAGAGCCGGCCAGTCCGGCAGCCTGCTTAAGAAAGCTCCGTCGTGTCGATGGTGGCATCGTGTTTCTCCTGAAGGTAAGCGTTTGGGGAGCAGCGGGGTGGTCAGCCTTCTCCACTACGTGGGACGTTTCCCCCTCGGCCCTCCGTCAGTCCGGCCACTTCAGGTGCCGGTGCAGGAAATGGAAGGTGCCTGCGCCGTGGATCACGTGGCCGCCGTCAGAGTATTCTATCACCGTTTGCCCGGGTATGCCCAGGTCGGTGTAATGCCGGCGGATGGCGGCGTATTCGAACGCCACCCACTCGTCCGACTGAGACAGGTCGCGGTGGCCCCGCTCGACCATGAACGGCCGCGGGCAAATCATGGCGGCCATCTCGGCATAGTTGAACGTGTGGCCCAGGTCGAACTCCATCCCGATCTCGTATTCGCCGGTGAATACGTAGCTGGCGAACCGCTGCGAGCCTGCCGCAACCGCGGTCGTGGCATAGGGGGTGACGATCTTGCGAATCCACTCGTTGAAGTTGGCGGAGCAGATCGACAGGGCGTAACCGTCCAGCACCGCCGGAACGCGCATCGCCGTCACGCCGCCGTAGGAAATTCCGTACAAGCCGATCCGGTCCTTGTCGACGAACGGCTGCTCGCCAAGCCATTCGAGAATGCGCCGATGCTGTCCCGTGATGATCGAGAAGAGCGAGCACTTCGTCGGGCTGGCCATCCGCTGCAACACGCGGAACCGGTCGCCGCCGGAATAGGGGTTGTACGGCGAGTAAACGACAAAACCGCGTTCCGCCAACCGGGCGGCATATCCGGCGTACGCCTGATTCCGCGGGTCGATCGTCACCTCCGGCGAGCCTTCCAGCCCGTGCTGGCACACCACCACCGGGCGCCGCTCGCCGCCTGCGAGGTCGAGGTCCTTCGGCACCAGCAGGTAGCCCCACGAGATGACCTCGGGCCAGACGTCGAGCACCACCACATAGCCCGTCCAACGCTCCTCGTCGCGAATCTTCCTGGTCCGAGCACGGATCGGCAGCGACGGGTCCGGCAGCCGGCCGATGACCTCGTCGTGGAAATAGTCGCGCAGCGGCTGCACGGCATCGTTCCAACGATCCGGGCTAGACGGACCGGCCGGCTTCCCGGTGCGTTCCCACGCAGGCTTCCAGAAGAACTCGGCGCGGACAAAGGGCGACAGTTCCATGAGCCGCTGCGTATGGTGCTCCATCTGACGCACCTGCCGGAGTTGCCGGCCGCCGACGTCGAAACGCTCCGCAGGCGCCACGGGGGCGGGCGCCGCCGGCCGAAGCGCCCCGTTGCCATCGAGCGATTCGAGGAAACGGCTCAGCGCCGGCTCGGAGCCGGGCCCGACCATCGCGCCGTCCGGACCGTGCACCAGGTGGATCGAACCGGCCATCGCCTCGCCTACCAGCATCCGGGCGCGCTCGTATTCGGCTTGCACCTGCTCGAACTGAGGCGCGGCAATCCGGCCCGGGGCGGCGCCGCTGCGGCCCGGCCGGGATTCCGGCGGGCCGTCCACCTCCGGCGGCCGGCTGTGTTCGATCACCAGCGCCCGCGGCGTTACCATGGCGGCGATTTCCGCATCGCCGAACTCGGTCAGCAGCGCCCAGACGTTCCGGTAAATCGGCTCCTGCCACAGCCGTTCGCGCGGCTCGAAGTATCCGCTCACCAACGCCGCGTCGATCCGCGGGTCCAGCGCAGCGGCGTACAGTGCGATAAGTCCGCCTTCACCGTAGCTGGCTACGCCGATCTTCGGCCGCGTGGCCGAGCCGTCCGCTCCGTCGCCGTGAAGGAACCAGTCGATCCCTGCCAGCACCTTCTGCACTTCGTAGCCGATCACATGCCGGCCCATCAGGAACGCCTGGCGGAAGATCCACTCGCGGTGCGGTTGGTTCGTGAACCGGTCAACCAAGTCGTTGCCCGAAAACTCGTCCCGCCGGTCGATGAGCGTGGGGACGAGCACGCGGCAGCCGTTTTCAGCCAGCCGTCGGGCGAACTGCGCCTCGGGCGGAACGCCCGGCAGCAGGCCCACTAGCGCTTCGGGGCTCTGGTCGGCATCGGGCAAGGCCACGACGCACGCGCGAGCCTTCGACTTCGGCTCAAGCAGCAGCCCCTCGCCGGTGATGGAACCGATCGCCGGCCACCGAACGGCCCAGGCGGTAAACGCCTCCGTCTCCGCAACCTTCGCCGGCACGGCGGTGGTGGCAATCAATTCGAGTGCCGGGACCGGCTCGCGGGCGTCGACGGCGCCGATGATCCGCCGGAACCGCTCGCGGTTGGGCCGGATCGATTCGTCGTACGCCTCGGCCGAGTCGAGGTTCCGGTTCCAGTGCACCGCCCGCCCTTCGACCGACCGCTCGGTTCTCTTCAGCAGGAATCGTGCAATGCCGTCGAGCGTGCGTTCGGCCAGGTCGCCCTCGTCGACGTACGGTTCCGTTCCCGGCAGGTGCTCGCCTGCCGCCGGTGGACCGGCGGCCAGACAGCATGCCATAAGGGCCAGCGTCCCGAGACTGAGTACAGCCGTTCGTACGCGCGTCGTGTCGATGCGATTCAGCGACGGCCTCATTCCACGCCTTCCCATCACCGTGGCCACGGCTTGTCAGCCGGATGTTTCTCGATCACGTGGCAGCCCCACCGTTTGCACCGCGGGCAGCGTCCGACGGTGTACTTCTTACCCACGGCGCCGCGGCGGATCCCGTACTTGCCCCAGTGCTGACGATACCCGCACTTCAAGCACCGGACCTGCCAGCCCGGCGCCCGCTTCTCCCACCGGGCCCACTCCTGCGGATCGACCTGTTCGTCGCCTTCGTTGTGCATAGCCGCAGTCTAATCGCTCCGGAGGCCGGGGGAAAGATGCTTCTGCAGCCTATCGCGCCGGTCACCGATTGTCGTGAGTCGAGTAGTATCGTGCATGATAGGCTGCTTCCGCCGATCGCTCAAAGGGCCTCGCGGGCCAACCGATCCACGGGACTGCGGACGCTCCGGGCGCCACGGCTGCCTCGATTGAAAACATGCGTGTAAATCATGGTCGTGCCGAACACGCAGAACCTCCACGACGCGGTCGTTCTGGCGGTGCGCGGGCTTGTCGGGAAAGAAGCCCAAGGGCGAACGGCGCTGCGGAGTCGCTGGGGGCATGGCCAAGTTCCGGACAGGGTGGTCCTGAAGATACTTTGAGTTCACCCGTTTGGGGCGGCGAGGCAAGCACCCCGGCCAAGAAGAAGCAAGGCTTTGCCTCATAACGACTTGAAGACGACCATGCTCGACCCGGGGTGGTGAAAGCACGGCGGTTTGGCGTCACACATGGGTGGCGAGTTCTGTCCCTGGCGACGCGATACGAACTCCGCCGCGAAGGAGCGTCGTTCTTCCAGCCCGTGGGCAACGCGCTCGTTGTTGGACACAGGTCGTGGACGCCACCGGCCGGCTTGCCCGGCCTGGAGCGGTGGTCAGTAGGCTACCACGGGGTCTAGGCTCCGTATCACCCCTGCACGCTGCCGCCGCCGGAGGCGGCGGCAGCGTGCAGGGGAGGGATTCGGGTGAACCGTGCCCGTCTAGCTCACGGACCACGGCTTCGGCGGGGCGAGCCCGCAGGTGGCCCTTTCCACGACTCCAACCTTGTGTGCAACAACCAGGGCAACGCGCTGGCGACCGTGTTCAGCGCGCACGTGTGTCGGGCCAACGGTCCAAGCATTCTTCAACGGAACGGTTGGCCCTTTGGGCCGAACAAGAGACCAGATACGTGTCCGTGCGTCCCCAGGGCGTTGCCCTGGGCTGGGTGAACCAAGGGCCTTCGGCCCAGTAGAGCACCAGAAACGGCAACCTCCAAGCTGGCGAGCGTTCACCACCGGATGCTCGACCTGCCGGTGGGGCGCGGCGCGACGGAGTCGGCGACTAACGGACCAGCTTGTACAGCCGCAGCTTGCTGGGCGGGGGGAGGTCGCCGTCGCGGGGGCGGTCGCGGTTGGCCGGCAGGGTCTCCCAGCGCAGCAGGTAGCGGCCGGCCGGGTCGCCGCTGTCGCCCCGGTCGGCAGTGCGGCGCACCTGCATTTCGGGGAAGTCCGATTCGAGTCGGCCGATTCCGCGGGGCTGACGCTGCCGTTGCGGGGCCGGGCCGAGGGGGCGGAGGGTGGCCTCGCATAGCCGCCATCGGCCGGAACCGTGCTTCGCATGACGGTACGACTGCTCCAGCGTGTCGTCGGGCGCGACTTCGACCGGCGACACGCCAATGTCGAATACGATCGATCCGCCGCCTTGGAACTCCCAGCGGTATTGCCAGTCGGTCGCCCGGTAGATGCGCCAGCCGTCGGCTTCGCGCCGGGCGTTGTAGATCTGCGTGAAGCCGTCCTCGTCGTGCTTGTGATAGCTGACGATCACCCGCCCCTCGGTGTCGAACCCGACCCGCGCATTGCCGTTGATCAGCCCGCGCAAGAGAGACGCATCCATCTTGGCGGCTTCACTCGGTTGGGCAAGCAAGCAATGGCTCAATCTGCTGGGCCGTCAGCGACACAGGAAGCCCCAGGCCACACGGGATGGCGACCACCACTCACGCATTCATCGCTCGCGGCCGCGGTCATGGACCGCCTCGGCCGGCACCATCAGCTCGTCGGCACTCCGGGCAACGAGGTTCGGGCAGTTGTAGAACCACAAGACGCGGGGCGTCAGGCCGCGGAATGCCCACGGCTTGCCGGCCGCGCCGTCGGGCACGTCCACCGCGATGATGTTGCCCGGTTGTCTGGCGATGCCGGCGACAACCTGGCCATGGGGTCCGAGGACCTCGTGGTCGCCGCCGTCGATGTAGTAGGCGATTGTCTTCACCTCGTTGGGGACATAGAAGGCAAGGCAGCCGGCGCCGCCCAGCCATGTCAGGTCTTCGCCCTTCTCCAACTTAAGCGTGCAGGAGCGTCCCGGCTCGGTGCGGATACCCCAGCCGGCGCCGAAATCGTCCACGCGCAACCAGTAGACACCCGCCCGAGGCACCGGGACCGAGATCGGGCGCCACTCGCCGTCGAGTGGCAACTCGCCTTGGGCCACGACCTCGCCGGCGGGGTGGACAACCGCCCAAAGCGTCGGGCGGCGGTCGCGGTAGTGGGCAATACGCCCGGTCAGCAGCTCGAACGCCAGCGGCTCGCCCGCCAGGCTTGCCAGCGCGAAGGTCTTCTTGCCCTGAAAGCTGTAGCTGCCCAAAGGCGCGCCCGCGATCGGCTCGAAACCGCCGTGGGCCAGTTCGTCCGTGAATGTCCGGGTTTCAAACGATTGCGGCTGAAAACGTTCGCGGCCCTCCTGGAACAGCGTTTCAATTTCGTCGCAGGCGTAGTCGTCGCCGCAGTACCAGGAGGGCGGAAGGCGCTTGCCGTCTTCCGTCCGGGCTTGCCACTGAGCCGGTTCTTCGACGTCGCGAAGATAGTAGGTCTGGTATCGCCCGCGGACGGCCGCGCTGTTGACAATGTAACGATGCCGCGAGCGGTATGCAAAGTTCAGCACTGGGTACAGGGCATCGAGCCGCTCCTCCCTGCTACTGTTCTTCAGGTCGCGCATGAGGCGGACGTAATAGAGGTACAGCTTCAGATCGCCGAGCCGTGCGAGTACGTCGGAGCGGCCGGCGGCGAGGCGCGACGCCTCGGCAAGGTCGCGGTGGGCCAGCGCCATCAGGTGATCGCTCACGAGCGGCCGGTTGCCGCCGTCGAAGCGTTCGTAGTAGTCCTTCATGACCGCGGCCGCGGGGCCGAACGCCTTCGAGTAGAAATCGGCCAGGACGGCGTCGACATCGGCCGCGGGGTTCCACATCAGGCGCGACGCCACCAGGTATCCCAGGCCGTTGGCGCCGAAGTTCGAGCCCGACTCGCAACTCATCGTCCGCGCGCCCTTGCGATAGTAGAGCGGGAACCGCTCGCGGATATACGCCGTGTTCGCCCCGCGCGCCGCGCCCGGCATGTCGCGAGTCCAGGCCCAGACGTTCAAGTATTCGTAAACGCCGAACTGATCTACCCTCTCCGGCCAGATGTCCAGCAGTTCGTCGAAGGTGTAGCGTCCGCGGGTGAATCCCGCCGTCAGTTGGACGAAGACGTTCGGCCGCATGCGGAAGCTGGGCGGTTCGGTGTGCACGTTATATGCGAGCGTTCCAACGTACTTGCCCGGAAAGGCTTCCTCGGCGGCCTCGGCCACCTCGTTGACGAGGGTGAATACCCGCTCGGAAACGCTGCCCAGTTGCCCGCAGGCACGGCACTCGCAGTGTCCGTCACCGTCGGAGGGCTCCATCGAGACCATGTCGCGACTGGGGTCTTGCTGCAACTGCTTGATTGCCCACTGCTTGCACACCGCCGCCACGCCGGGGTTCGCGATGCAGAACTTCTCGCCGCCGCGCTGGTGGGTTTCAGTGTCGTCGTGCTTGACGGTCCGCAGCGCCAAATACTCCGGGTGTTTCTCAAAGACTTCTTTCTCGTCTCGAATGATTTGCTGCCACGAATGGCCCGCGCTCACCGTGATACTGTCGCCCAACCAATTCCGGCGGCTCCACTGTTCATAGTCGTCGCGCACCTTGGCGTCCCACATGCCCCATCCGTACCAGATTCGCCGCGCCAGCATCGCGGGGCGGCCGGTCTCGTCCAGCGTGACCGTCACGGTTTCCAGTTTCGGGGCCACGTGCCATACCTCGTGCGGGAAGAACCATCGGCAGCCGATCGTCTCGAGCAATCGCGTGATCCCACGATCCAGTCCGACGTCGGTTGCGCCCAGAACCAGCACCCGCCCGGGCCGCGTCTGAATGCCGTACGCCTCCCGCCCGTCTCCCCGCTCGACCGCCAGCGGCTTCTCCCACGCCGGATGCGGGAACTCCCGGAGCGTTCCAAGGACGATTCCGGACGATCCATCCCCCGTGACCACGTCAAATTTCGCCCCGCTGATTCGCTTCAGGTAGCCGGCAAGCTCGCCCGCAAGCTGTGCCTGGGTTTCGGTCGCCTCGGCGGAAATGACAATAGGCAACACCGCCGAACCCTTCTGGGCCAGTACGGCCGGGCCGGCGGCCACGGCGAGGTTCACTGATAGGGTAGTGGCCAGCAGCAAGGACAGCGCGACCGAGTTGATGCTACTGCGGGGCAGGTCCATGGGAAATCCTTCCATCTTGAGGCAGAGAGCCGAAGCCGTCGCCGTTCACAGGTGGGTGGCAGACCCAAGAGATGACCGACAGGTTACGCAACAGCGCAATCGTCGACACGACCAGCAACGGCACCGGAGTCTTGCGGAATATGGCTCTTCCGTTTCCAGGTACAGGCCGCGGCAATGTAGTCGGCACACGCCGCTGTGCCGTCCCTGGAATAAAGGCTGTCTGCACCTAGAAACGGAAGGGCCCGGAGTATACTCCGTTTTCGAGTTCGCAGCAACGGGTTGGCTGGCAAGAGCCAACTGGCTTCTATCGCGGCTTGGCGACCGGCTTAGTCGCATGGCCGTTTCCGCCGGCTGCGAGCTGTTGCCTGCCGTTGCCGCCGAGGGACCGCTCGACCTTACCGCGGAGTGTGACGGCCGTCATGCTCTGATGGCCGTTGTGGCCGTTCAACTTGTACACCTGGCAGCGCGAACATTCAGGCCCGGGGGACACGATCCGAAGCCCGCAAAGACCCATAACCATCCGGAGGGGCAGCTTAGGCAAGCGGAGGAAGGTGCAAACCAGCAATCGCATGTCGGTTGCCAAGGTTGCCGAGCGGATGTACTCCAAATCAAGCATCAGTTTGCGGCATGCGGAACACAGATCGCTATCGGGCGGGAGGCACAATTGCGCCAGGCCGGTGACTCCCGGCAGCACGGAAACCCGATTGCGATATCCAGGTAAAGCTTCCTCGAGCACGCATACGAACTCGGGGCGTTCGGGACGGGGACCTACCAGCGACATTTCTCCCCGAAGCACGTTGAACAACTGGGGCAACTCGTCGAGGTGCAGCTTGCGGATCCATCTTCCCACGCGAGTGGTTCGCGGATCGTTCGATGTCGACCAGGTCGCCCCAACGCCCTCCTCGGCATCGTGCCGCATCGTGCGGATCTTGAACATGGTGAATACCTTGCCATCCTTCCCCACGCGCGCCTGCCGGAAGATGGCCGGCCCCCGGGATGTCAGCCGCATGAGCAACATGAGCAACCCAATGACCGGAAGCCCGGGAATCAGCAACAGCACGGCCAGAAACCGGTCGAAGGCGGGCTTGCGCCGAAACAACGGCGAGGGCGTGACGTCGAACGTCGACGAAACAAATGGCTCCGACCCCGACCTTCGGAGCGAATGCCTCGCAGCAGCCGGTTTTTGTCGATTGCTGACGGGCATGTGTGGGGCCTCTTCAAACATGGGACAATTCAGGTTGGTGTCGATCATGCAATACCAAACCACATCTCTGCGTCGAAGTGACTTGTAGAAAAGCGATCGTGGTTAAGAACGCCGGCGACTTCCATGCCGGTTGCCGACACACGCAGACGTGCCATGCGAATTCTTCGCCGAACACCTTCTGCCCTCCCGCCACCCGCCTCGGCCGACCGGGCCGGGACGCGTGGTGGCGGGTATATGTCTCGAACAACTGTCACAATTTTCATTCTAGTCAGACGCCGCGGCAATTGCAAGCAGTTGGCCCGATTCGGAGCCGAAATGGACCGGCCCCCGCTTGGGGGCTATGCTGTGGCAGCCGCCTGGGAAACCGGGGGGCGGGAATGTGCCTGGCCCGGATTATTCGCGATAGGTGGAGTGGGTCAAGGTCGAGTAAGTTCCTGGTGGGCCCACGCAAGCCACGCCCGGGGTGGTTTGCACGTCGTGCGCTGGAAGCAGGCCCGGCTGGTCTGGATTATTCGTTAGCCGCTGGGTGCTAAATGGCTTTTCGTGATTTCGGGAGATTCGTCTTGGGGGGCCGCCTCCTCCGCAAGGGGTTTCGGCTGAATCCGAATCTCCTGG
>JAVEUP010000139.1:0-22110 GCA_034005525.1 Thermoguttaceae bacterium
GTCCTCCCGGGAAGGTACCCCGTGTGTGTAAGATATGACGAAATCGTGTCCCCACCGAGGCCGTCACCAGCGTCCTCAGCGATCCAGAGTGCCCGGCGTTGCTTTGGCCAGGCAGAAGCGTTCGATAGTTGTATCGGGAATGTGAAAATGCAGTCATTAGGCAATTGACGAGTCTCGGCGAGTTCGGGCTATTTCAGTGGTTTGCCTAAACCACACATCTAAAACCGAATGGTAAATCCGGAAAAGATGGATGCGATTGAAGTGCCTCAGCAACCAGAAAAATAACCGCGAAAGCCCCCATGTTGCCCAGGTGGACAAGAACGTAAATTACCTATATTAACAGCGGGAAGCAACCTGGTTCCTGGAAAGAGCGCGCAGGTAAGAATGCGCGATTGTGCAGATCAGTCTGGCAGCCTAGCGTTGACGCCGCCGAAAATGGAACAGGCTGCCGTGAACGGGCACCGGAATCGCGGTTTCCGTTTGCGCAAAGTATAATTGGCAGTTCGCAGGAGCGGGTGAAGACCGCCGTTGGCAGCGTCACAAGACCGCGGGACCAGTTCGAGTAGCCATTCTCCCATGTCGTTGCACGCCTGGATTAGCCTGATCGTCACGCTCGCGGTGTTTGCCGGGCTTCAGCATCGCCGTCATCTGCCGGCCGACTTGCTGTTTCTGGGCGGACTGGTTGCGGTGACGCTCTGTGGGGTGATCACGCCCACGGAGGCCCTGGCGGGATTCGCTAATCCGGCGGTATTGACGATTGCAGCCCTCTTTGTCGTGGCGGCCGGGTTGCGTTCCACGGGTGTGCTCGACGCAATCGGCAATGTGCTCCTGGGGTCCGCACGGAGCATCGGCAGCGCCATACGCCGGCTGGTCTGTGTCGTGCTTGGCATCTCTGCCTTCATCAATAATACGCCGGTTGTGGCCATGTTCGTGCCGGTCGTGCTGGCATGGTGCCGCCGTCGAGGCGTCTCTCCCTCCCGCGTGCTCTTGCCGGTCAGCTATGTGGCCATCATGGGCGGGACATGTACGCTCATTGGCACCAGCACGAACATTATTGTGAACGGGTTGCTCCGGGAGGAGCAGCAGCGGGAGGCGCGGCGCGTGGCCGACGTCGGCCGGGAGGGACTCTATGCGCATCTGCCCGGTTTCGAAGAGCAGATGGGCAGCATGACACTCTTCGAGATCGGCCGTGTCGGGTTTCCATGTGCCGTGCTTGGATCGGCCTATCTCATTCTGATCGGATACCGATTGCTGCCGAATCGGACTGAACTGGTCGAGCAACTCGATGAGCAACGCCGTGAGTACATGGTGGAGATGCTGGTGCAGCCGGAATGTCGGCTAATCGGCAAATCGGTCGAACAGGCCGGTCTGCGGCACCTCCGGGGGCTCTTTCTGATCGAGATCGACCGCGACAACGACGTGGTAACGCCGGTCGCACCGGACGACATGATTCGCGCGGGGGATCGGCTGATTTTCACGGGTGTTGTATCCACTATCCTTGACCTTGTGCAGATTCCCGGCCTTGTACCGGCAACCGACATCACGTATGAAATCCATCCGAAGCGGCGTATTGGCCGCCACCTGTCCGAAGCGGTGGTCTCCGGGTCGTCGCCGCTGGTGGGCACGACGGTTCGGCACGCCAATTTTCGCCGGCTATACAATGCGGCAGTTGTCGCCGTGCACCGCAACGGGGCACAGCTCCGGCGGAAGATCGGCGACATCGTCCTCCGCGCCGGCGACACGCTCCTGCTTCAAACCCGCACCGAGTTCAGCAGCACGTTCCGCAACAGCCGCGACTTCTTTCTCGTTGCCGACGTCGAGGGCTCCGAGCCGCGACGGCACGAGCGGGCGTGGTTGGCCATTGCGCTGGTGGTTGCGCTGATTGCGTGGCTCTTCGCAGGCAGCTGGTTCCAACCCCAGGGCCTGGCGGCCGGGTTTGGTTCTTCCGCCATCGCCGCCGTGGCGATTGCCGGGTTGATGATCGTCGGGCGCTGCATTCCGGCGGCCGAGGCCCGCGGCGCCATCGACTTGCAGGTGCTGGTAACGATCGCCGCGGCTTTAGGGCTTGGCCGTGCGCTGACCGAGAGCGGCGCGGCCGAGGCCATTGCCAACACGGTCGTCGGAAGTGCCGGACGTAACCCGTACGTGCTGCTGATCGGCTTCTACGCCCTTACGGTGGTATTCACCGAGCTGATCAGCAATGCGGCCGTAGCAGCCATGCTTTTTCCGCTGGCGGTGGCCCTGGCCGCGGCCGGCGAGTTCAGCCCGCGCCCGTTCGCCATGGCCCTGGCGTTGGGCGCGTCGTTGAGCTTCATCACACCCATCGGCTACCAGACGAACCTGATGGTCATGGGCCCCGGCGGCTACCAGCCGCGCGACTACCTTCGCGCGGGGCTGCCGCTGATGCTGATCGTCGGCGCGGTCGCCCTGCTATTGATCCCGCGCGTGTGGCCTTTTGGGCTGTAGAACCTGGTTCTGCGCACCCCAGTCCCACCCAAACGCGGGAAGGATCATCCCGGCCGGCTGCTCCTACGCCGCGGCACGCTCTTGCTCGTCACAGGGCAGGACGGGCTGGCCGAGGGCTTTTTCGTAGGCTTCGCAGGTGATGCGCGCGGCGGTTTCCCAAGTGAGGTAGTGGCGCACGTGCTCTGCCAGGATGGGATTGCGACGCTGGCCGACGGCGGCCAGAACGGCGCGGCGAATGCCCTCGACGTCGTTCGGGCGGATGTAGTGGGCGAGGCTTCCGAAATACTCTTCGGCACAGCCGCCCTCGGGCAGTACCAGCGGCGTGCCCGACATGGCCGCCTCGAGCGCGGCCAGCCCGGGCGTCTCGAACCAACTGCACAGGGCGAGGCAAGCGCAGGCGGAATAGGCGCTGGCCAGAAGCGGGTCGTCGTGGCCCAGCCGCGGGACGAAGACGGCATCCTTTCCGCCGGCCCGGCGACAGGCCTCGAAGTAGGCTTCGCCACCCGGCGCCACGTCGCCAAGGATGACGACCGGGACGCCGGTTCCCTGCATCGCCCGCAGCAGCGCGACCTGGTTCTTGCGGGGTTCGATCCGCCCGGCGCAGAGAACGAAGTTCCGGACACCCACCAGGTCGATGAATGGCTGTGCGTCGGCTTCCGCGAACCGCGGGTCGGCGCCCTTGGGAGCGATATGGATGCGCGAAGGATGCACGCCGTAGAACCGCGTCAGTTGCTGCGCCTCGGCGTGCGAGTTGGGTATCAGCATGTCGACGGAGTGGTATAGGCGGCGGCGCCATGAGGGCAGCCAGGGGCAAATGGTCCGGGCCGTGTACCGGCAGTTCGATGCCAGTCGGCCAAGCCAAGGCTCGTGCAGGTGGGCGGCCGGGCCAATCCAGGCGGCGGTCGACAAGACGACGGCCACTCCCTGCCGCCGGGCCGCTTGGATGAGGCCCTGGTGCTCCGGCAGACTGCCGAAAAGGTGAAGGCAATGGCAATCGGCCAACGGATCCTGCCAGGGGCGCCAGAGCTGCGCGTCGACACATAGGTTGCACAGCCCGCGTGCAAGGGACTGCATTTGTACCTCACCGCCGCCGGGCGATTCCAGGGCCGTCAGCTTACCGGCAAGGAAGATGCGAGGCCGATCCACGCGCCGAATCGGCGCCGTGGCCTTGGTCGTGCGCAGAGATTCCGCTTCGTTGGTATGTGTTGGCATCGGATAAGGCACTCTCTAAACGGTTAGTGGTTCTCTCTTCCCTCGCCGCTGAATCGGCGCAGGGTGCGTGCGGCCCAACGTCGCCAGGTGGGAGGTCTGGTTTCGTCGTCCGGCATTGCCCGCTCCCCGTCGAACAGGCGGCGCAAGTGATACCCCAGCCCATGCGGGCCGTCGATTCGCACCGGTTGGACCGTTGGCCGGCGCGACCGGTTTTCGTAGGCAAGCGCTTCGGGGGCGAAGCGGGTTTCGGGTCCTGCGAGGGGAATACGCGCGACGCGAGGACCTCGCCAGTACTCGATGGCCACCGGCCACCGTCGCGTCGAGCCTTCCACCGAAACGGCGAATTGCTCACGTTGGCTTTCAACCCGAAGGCGAATCTTCGCCCGGGCCTCCCACCAGGCGGCGAACTCGGTCAGTGTGGCGGGCCACACCGCCGCGAAGCTGTCGGCCGTGTCGAACACGGCGCGCAGCACTTGCGGATAATGCCCCAGGCGCCCGGTCGGATGCCCGTGGAAGAAGACCGGCTCGCCAGCGTGATATTTCGCGCGTGCGACCTGCCGGAAGTAGTCGGTTGCCGCACGGACCGCCTGCTGTGCCGCTGCCGCCCGCCGGACTCCCTGGCCGCGGACGGCTGCAAGGAACAGTCCGAGGCTGACCGGGTGGACGGGTATTTGGAGCACGGAACCGCCCTCGGGCCAGAACGGCCAGTCGTCGTAGGCCAGTCGGATTTCGCTGCTGTGCCCGACGCCCAGTCGTTGAATTGCGGCAGCCAATGCCCGCGTGTACCGGCCACCGGGAGCGGCGAATCCCGACGGCGACAAGCCGCTGCGGCGGAGCACGTCGATGCCCCTCGCCACATTGTTGTAGTTTTCTTCCTCGGTATGGTAGACGCGGTGAAAGTAGCCGTGTGAACCGACGTCGAGCCCCTGGAACTGCCGGAGGGCCTCGGGCTGCGACTCGTAGGCCTCGCCGCACACATTATGGCTCGTTGCGCCGGTATGGTCCCTGATCGCCTCCAGGGTGTTGTGGAAGTCGTCGGGATCGTGCTTGTCGTAGTCGATGCGGAAGTTGACGGCGCTGCGATAGGGGAACGGGTACGGCGCAAGTGTCATCCATACGCCGCCGGCCTGTTCGATGCGCTCGCGCAACCGGGCGACAATCCGGCGCCGGACCTGCCGGCGGTCGACGCGGGCGATCTGCTCAGTGAGCGCGAGGCCGGTCACTTCCCACCGGCATTTCATCGCACGTTGGTCGAGCATGGCCTCAAACGGGTCGGTCTCGCACCCGAACCGGATAGGATCGACGTCGATCGGCACTTGCCAGGCCGCCGGCGGTCGATCAAGGCGGCGCCGGCCGTCGAACAATACGAACCGCCCTTCGGGGCGCTCGCCGCGGGGGCACACGGGGACTCCCTCCTGCTGGAGCGCCATAACCAGCCCGCGCGGCACGCGGTCCAACTCGAGCGGCAGTAGGGGGAATGGATTCATGCAAGCATTGCAGGCATCGTGCCTGGCGAGGCCCCGAGTGAAACCAGGGTCGCTATCGTAAGAGGACGGTCCACGTCCATGCGCAGCCGCAACCATGCGGCGGCCGTCCGGCACCCTGGGCGGCACACTGTACGCTCAAGAGGCGCCCCGGGTCAATACGAAAGTCCGATAACTATATATTAGTACACTAAAGGTTCTGGTGGGACTTGGTCGCTCGGGCAGACATGCTTCTGGCGAGCGGCCTGCAAAATGAGTCGTCCCCGGCTTGTGCGGGCCCACCAAGGGCTACGCGACCTCGGCCCACCCTACGTGAATCATCCCAGATAGGTAGGGTGGGTCAAACAAGCCGCGTCTCTGGTGGGTCGTCGGTCGCTGCTTCCGGCGTGCTTTTAGATCGCGGGCCGTGAATCAGCTTGGTTGCGGCTTGTGCGGGCCCACCAAGGGCTACGCGACCTTGACCCACCCTACGTAGAAGAGTCATCCGGGCTAATCGTTGAACAGCAGGCAAAGAACGTCGAGGGCCAGGACGGCGCGGTTGGGGTTTCGGACGCCCTGGGAATCGACGCAACCCTCCCAGATCGACATGGCGTAGCGGAGGTACTGCTCCCTCGATTCGGCCAGGAGTTCCTCGCCCAGTTCAGCGGCGACCTCCGGCCAGTATGCCCGCAGCGATTCCATGGCGGCGCTTGTTCCGCTCATCGCCTCGTAAACGAGATCGTCCAGCCGTTCGAGTCGCTCTAGGACTTCGGGCGAGTCGGCCTCGAGGACAGAGGAGGGAGCATCGGAGGGGGTAACTTCGGATGCCGAAGCGGCGCTCTTGGCAAATTGCCGGTGTGCCGAGTGGGCACGCTGCACTCCCGCGCCTGCCGGACACGGTTGCGATTGGGATTCGCCGCCTTCCGGCGGGAAGCCAACCGGCTCGACGGGCTCGCTGGCTTCGCCTCGCAGTTCCGAGGCGTCGATCTCTTCGAGCAGTTGCAGCCCCAGGGCGTGCAGATCGCCTGCGGTGAACTCGAATCGTCGCTTGGAAAGTTCGGTAGCCAACAGCGACGTGCGGCGCGTTGCCAGCATGCGGCCGACAAACCGGGCCCAGCCGTCCAACGGCGGTGCAGGTGGTTCGTGCGTGGCGGTCAGGTCGAGCACGGTCACCCGGGCGTGCTGGGCAATCCAACGGTGCTCTGCCGGATCGCCGGAAAGTCCAAGGACCCGGAACGGACGGCGCGAGGAGTACTTCAAACCGGTGGCGAAGGGCACTTCGATGCGCGCGTGGGGCGGCAGGCAGTTGACCAGCCCGGCAATCAAGTCGGCGGTCCAGTCGCCGCCGGCAACCGCCAGGCATTCGCCGGTCATCGCCGCTTGGACGAGCCCGGCGATCCGATCGGGCCCGAACTGGACGGCCAGGCGAGCCAGCAGATTCTGGTCGACCGGCGCCGCTCCGCCGACCAGCGTGAGCGTGGGCAACTGCTCCGGCACCGGGTCGAATACCTGGAACATCCCGCCCGCCAGCGCGGCGCGCACCACGGCGAAGGCATTGTTGGCGAAGCGGCGCAACGCGTCGGGCGGCACAACCAGGCTTTGGGTGTAAACGCGGTGGCCGCCCCGGCCGCTATACTCAAAGCCGGCCGAAACGGTGCGCGAAATGCAGTAAGCGCCACTGGGCAGCGGATGGAAGTTGACACTCGCGGCGTCCGGCCCGAGTTCCAGCAGGGAATCGTGCGACGGCCCCCAGACGGCCAGTTCGCGCGCATCGACCTCGGCGACCCCCTGGCTGCGGCCTGCCAAATGGTATCCGGCTGCCCGCGATGTCCGGGCCGACGTGAATACGGCTTGTTCGATTTCTGCCATGGGCGGTGTTCTTCCCGTCAAGAAGGCAATTGTTCCAGAAGCCAGTAGAAAGGCTCGACAATCCCGCGAGGCTCGATGCGAAGCGGCGCCAGTACGCGGCCGTCCGTCACCGAGTCAAGCGTGGCA
Source organism: Thermoguttaceae bacterium (assembly GCA_034005525.1). GTDB lineage: Bacteria > Planctomycetota > Planctomycetia > Pirellulales > Thermoguttaceae > PWXP01. The sequence continues at coordinate 7,137 of JAVEUP010000139.1, forward strand.
CAGGCCCCCGCCACTCCCGCGGCGAAGAACCGGTGGCAACGAAACCGCTCCCGGCACTGCTGCCATAACCCCACGGCGTGGCGCCGGGCGAACTCGGTGGGATCTTCGAGGCACTCTTCACACTGGTCGGCCTTGGTAAAGACCACGGCAACCGGACGGTGCTCCCATCCCGATCGGGCACGATCGACCAACTCGCTCAAATAGCTCAGAAGCTTCATGGCGAAATAGTCTTCCTCCCGCGCGCCGTCTTCGATGCGGACCGCATCGACGAGAATGAGCGCTGCCCGGCATTTCTTCAGGAAGGCTTCAATCACCCGATAGCTATGCGGGTGATTGACCTCTTCGAGCACGGCGTCGCCGGCCATGTCGGGCATGATCAGTTCGAGAGGGTGCTTTTGTTTCGGCTTCCGGAGCTGGCAGTGGACCCAGTTCCAGCGATCCGGCTCATTGGGGGTCTTGCCCGGAAAGCGGCAGGAGGCCAAGGCGGCCACGGTGGTCTGCTGGAGCGTAATGGAGAACGCGCCGCGGGCCAGCAACCGGAGCCGCTCCGGCTGATGCGACAGCAGGTCCATGAGCATGCCCAGGTACACGGTCTTCCCGGCTCCGCTGGCGCCCATGGTGGCTACCATGCGGGGTTCCGTGCCTTGGGACGCGACCTGATGCGCCAAGGCCATCGGAGCCAGGCAGCGCGTGCAGGATTCGGCGTCCAGGGTGTTGTCGGTCCCACACACGTAACATGGGATTGGCAGAGCATACTCCGTCAAGCGGTACGATGCCAGCGGCTGAATGACCGAAGTTGTCATGAATGGACCTCCTGGGCCTGCTCGGCCGATTCGCATTCGGCAGATCCGGCCATTTGGTTCCCGGGCGGTTCGGGCTGGCCGGCAGCCGTGCATTCGGGTATTCCGCGAGCGCGTGCGAGCAGAAGATCGCAAACGCCGACGGCGCAGCGAAAGCCGATGTTGTGCTTGCGCCTCAACGGGTAATCGCCGCTTCGGAACTGGCAAGTTGCCTGGTTGTCGAAATAGGTGTCGAAGGCGCCGCCGCGCAGGCTTTTCATGGGCTCCGCCGGCTCAAGCCGTCCGTCCGGACCGTCGATGCCGCGGAACGTTCCACTGGTCCATTCCCACACGTTTCCAATCAATTGGTAGACGCCGCCAACGCTCACGCCCTCGGTGAACTCGCGCACCGATACAATCCGTTCCGGCCCGGAGCCCCACAGGTTCGCCTTGCCGCGGTCGACCGTGTCGCCCCAAGGGTAGCGGCGCTGGCTGCGGACGCCGCCGCCGGTAGGCAACGGCCAGGTGCCGGCCTTGACCCACTCGGCATCGCTGGGCAGGCGTTTGCCGATCCAGCGGGCGAAAGCCGCCGCTTCGTACCAACTGACACCGACAACCGGATGGTCCTCTTCGCCCTCCAGATACACTCCGTCCATCCAATAGCGGGGCCCCGGCCTTCCGGTCCGATCTGTCATGGCCAGTACGGCGGTCCAGATGGCAGTGTCCCAAAGGGCCACTTGTTCATAGCCGCCACCAGCCACGAATTCATAGAACTGGCGATTGGTGACGGGATATCGGTCGAGGAAGACCGGGGCGACCCGGACGATGTGCAATGCGTCGTCGGCGTCGAGCCGGCAGAAGTCGAGCGACTGGCTGGCCGGCTCCAGTGCGACGTCGCCTTCCGGCACGAGCGCCATGGTCTCGTTGAGCGATGCGAGGGCCCGGCGGAATTGCGGTTCCGGCAAGTTTCCCGCAATTTGCGGGCGCAGCAGCAGCGCACAGCGGCCCTGCGCGAGCATCTCGTCGGCCAGTGCGCCGGGATCATGTGGATTGGCCGGTTTGGGCCGTTCGGTTGGCCTGGCAGGGCGAGGCAGCGGCCGGTTCTCCCCGGCCGCGCGAGCCGATCGGCGCAACCGATACCCACCCGCGGCGCGGAACAACACGTAGCCGAAGCCGGCCGTACCGCCGCTTAGGTATACGGGCCCTGCGGCCAGCCAGCCCAGCACCCAGCAGGCCAGTGAAAGGGCAAGGATCACTGCCAGGGCATGTGTATGGTTCTCTTGCCTCATCGCCGTTGCCGCCGGATGGATGTTCATGATTGTGTTCCGGATCGCCTAACTAGCGGGCGGTTTGCGCCTCCGAGCGACGTCGTTCTGGAGAATCTCGAACTGTGCCATGACCGAATCCAGCACGGGGTCGGCAATCGCGCCGACCTTGGATGTGTCCGGCGAGCGAGTGACGTTCCGCACGGCCGGATCGGCAGTTTCCTGGGCGCGTTCCGCCAGGCGGAGGACGACCTCCTGCAGCGATCTGCGCATCCGTTTGAGTTCCCCGGACCATTGCTGCTGCTGTGACTCGGCATCGCGTTTCTGCCGCGCGACCGTTTCGCTCAATTCGGCCACCCGGTTCCGTACTGCTTCGAGTTCATGTTCCAGAACGGTGCGTTCCTGCTCCCAGAGTTGCTGTTGCTGCCGGAGTTCGTGGAGTTGCCTATCGCGTGCCTGCTGGCTTGCCTTTACGGCGCCCGTCGCCGATTCCAGGCGGGAGAACACGCCGGAAAAGAACTCGGCGTCGCCGCCGCGCAAGGCGCGCACCGCCTTGAGTGCGTCGCGCACGTCGGCGAGGGCGTCGGGATGGGTGGCAGGATCGGCAGACACGATACGAAGTCGGGGTTCCCGGTGCGTCGTCGAGTATCTATGTGGCCGATTGGCCAACTGCACGTGGCAGGACAGGAAAGGACGCCGTGAATTGCCGCCTTGGCGGCACGCGCGGCAAAACAAGCTTAGGTCAGCAATTGGGCCCGGGCAAATCGCCGCAAACGGCGGGGTTTGGTGCGGCGCCGTTGCGCAAGAGGAAGGGTCGCGTTGTGCCGGTTGTTCGGGCAGTGCGTTCTTGAAGAACAGGCCGCCCCGCGCAGCGGCGAGAACGGCCGGAAGCACCTCGGTGAGGATAAGCTACATTTCTTCGGAACCGCATGCGGATCGAAGCCCGCAACCTCCTTGGACGGTTCCGTGTTCACCTGCAAGACCTTTTGGGAGATGTACGCATGAACGGGACAATGCAAGCAAGCCCCGGTGGAGCGTTCGCGGACGAACTTCGCGCACTGAAGAACGAATGGATATGGTTCCTGGCGTTGGGAATCGGGCTGATTGCTGTAGGCGTCATCGCCTTGGGAGCGGCCTTTCTGGCCACCATCGCCACCGTGGCCGTCTTCGGCGTGCTCCTGGTCGTCGCCGGAATCGCCCAGACGGTCAGCGCCTTCTGGTCGCCGCGGTGGCGCGGGCTGCTGGTCCACATGCTCACCGGCATCCTGTACCTCGTGGTCGGATACATCGTCGTCGACAACCCCGTCGAAAGCGCGATCGCATTGACGCTTCTGATTGCCTGCTTCCTCGTGGTGGTGGGTGTCTTCCGGATTGTTGTCGCCTTGATCGAGCGATTTCACAACTGGGCGTGGTGCCTGCTGAGTGGGTGCATTTCGGCGCTCTTGGGCATGCTGATCCTGAAGCAGTGGCCCAGTTCCGGCGTGTGGGTCATCGGCCTCTTCCTGGGCATTGAAATGATCTTCAACGGTCTGGCCTGGATCATGATGGCCGACGGGCTGCGCCGATTGGCGCGAGTGGCTTGATTTCGGCGGTTGCCGGGGCAGGCCTCTACAGGGTACGGTCCCAGTTCGCGCGGCACAGCGGCAAATGGCCGAATCGGTCACTTGTTTCGTCGCGAGCTGGGACCGGTTCCTTCGCGTATAGTCGAGAAGGCTGTCTGCGCCACCGCCGTGTAGCCGGTCACCTGGCGGGCGAGAACCTTGCTCTTCCCCGTGCAACAACGAGCGTTGCCCAACTGTTCCACATGAGTCGTTACGATCCCTGCCGGCTCGATTCGATTTGAGCCTTGATTTCCGCCGCGGAAGGTGGCTCTCCTGGCCGCGTTCGAGCCAACAGCGATTCAAATTCCTCCCGAGCCGCAGCCTGATCTACATTCTTCAAACGGCGGGCGAAGAAATTCCTTGTTGCTTCCTGGGCAACCGCTGCGCTCAGGCACGATGTGATATAGTTGTTCATCGACACGCCCTGATGCTTGGCAGCCGTAACCACGTCCTCCTTGAGACAATCCGGAATACGAATCGACAACGTAGCCATACCTATTCCCCTTAAAGGATTCTTCTCGCGAATTCTGCTGGACCTATTACCGTAAACGCAAACGGTCCCAGTTCTGCCGCACGGAAATCGCGTGTGTTGCCAGTCACAAGGTACTCCGCGCCCGAGGCAATTGCGCATTCAACGAACTTGTTGTCGGTCTCGTCGCATAGATTCGGACGCCATGTGTATGCAACGGTTGTACGCAACCCTTGCTGGGCAAGATAATCCAGCACAACCAATGTTTGGTGCCGAGAGAGGCCGGTTAGCCTGCGAATGGCTGGTCTCAACAAGACCTCCTCGTATTCCAAGAAAACCGACGGCGTAATGGCCAAGTCCCAGACCACGCCAATGCTGCTGACAATCGCGTGGGTTGCCGAGCCGTCATACCGGCAAAGCCCGGAGACAAGCACGTTCGTGTCGAGAACTGCCAAGGTCTTCAGCATCTAATGAATGATACCGTATACGGTTGCGCAGTTCAATCCCCCCACTAAGATACTGGCTACATGGGCTATCAGCGGGGTTCGGTCGACGCGTCGGGAATCGCGGTGCGCCGATGGGGGCCGTCGCGGCGCAAGCCCTTGTGTTCGAGCGACGATAGCGGCAAGCGTGCGCCCAGGGGCTCGGGGACTTTCAGATGGGGCGGTTCGGCCGCCTGCTCGGCTCGCGCAGGCCGGTTGCCGCCCAGCCCCAGGTATCGCAACCACGGCCAGAGAACCGTGGCGTTCTCCGCCAGATAGTGCCAACGAAAGTAGTAGTTCCGAAAGCACTTTGTCAGCCACCAGGCCACGCGTTCGCGGCTGAGGTGCTCGTAGTTCAACACGGGCGTGTACACCGTGTAACGGCTGTAATCGAAGTCGGCAATTTGCGGGCGAATCTGCTCGAAGAAGGGCGTGCCCGGGTAAGGCGTTACCACGTTGAAGTTGGCAAACGTCGGGTTCAATTCCAGCGCGTAGTTCCGCACGGCCCGGATCGATTGATCCGTATCGCCCGGGAACCCGATCATGAAGCCCGCTACTGTCCGAATACCCAAGCGCCGGCACATGCCGACGAACTCCCGCTGCCGGCCGTCCTCGATGGGTGCGCGGCGGTAGCGGTGCAGCGTATCCTCGTCGGGTGTTTCGATGCCCACGGTGATGCTGCTGAGCCCTACTTGCCTCAATGTTCGAAGTACTTCAGGGCGCATCACGTCGATGCGCGTTTCGATGGAGAACTGAATGCGGCGGGGCAGGCGGCCGATCAGTTCGGCCAGCCGGTAGAGCCGCGATTGACTCGCGCCGAACAGGGGATCGCGGAACTTGAACGAACGAAATCCCCACTGCTCCATGCCGTACCGCATCTCCTCGGCAACGGCCTCTGGATCGCGAAAACGGACTGCATTATCCAACACGATGTACGGGCAGTAGTCGCACCGCAACGGGCATCCACGGCTGGCCTGAATCAATGCCGTAGGGAACTGGTCGAAATCGTACCCGATCCGGAAACGGCGCGGCCTGAACGGCGACCAATCCGGCAGCGGCAGACTGTCAAGGTCTTCGACGGAGCCCAATCGCACCATATCGCCGGGCCGGGCAAGCACCTCGTCGAGTCGCCGGAAGAGTTGCTCCGCCTCACCTTGGACGATGGTCACGCCGAGGTCCGAGAATGCCTCCGGCATGACGGAAGCCAGCGGGCCCACGACAAGCACCTGCGCGGTCGGAAACCGCCGGAGCAACTGTGCCATCGTGCGGCGTTCGAGATGCAATGTGATAAGCGAGGGACAGAAGATAAACAAATCTGCCTGTTTCGCAGGGAGCCGATCCTCGCAGTAGACCACCTCATGCCCAAGATGACGCATTGCGGCGGCCAGATGCGCGTAGAGCAGCGCAACGGGCCGCCGGTCGCGAGTGTAGAAACGGCGGATGATCGCGCCCGACAAGCCACCGCCGCGGGGATACAACCCCACGCCGAACCCTCCGGCGAAGTCTTTCGAGGCGTCGAGTTTCTGCGTATCCCATAGAACAACTTGCATAACACTCCGGGGGGACTCAGGGAACGTTTCAGCCAGCCCGTTTCAGTCCGGGCAGCATCGGGCCGCTGGCCGGGATGGTAGGTTCCAGGCTCGGGAAGGGGATGGCAACCGTGCCGTTCTCCAGGCGGCGCACGGTGCGGATTTTTCCACCCGCGAGCACCCGGTACGAGATGCCGCGCCAGGTGATATGCCGTCCGAACACCGAGGCCACCACTGCCAGCCAGTTGACCAGCCCGCCAAGGGGATTAAACCAGATATCGAACCGCCGGGCCGAGTGAAGCTGCGCGGCCCGCTCGGGGAAATATGTGCCGATCAGGTCTTGGCGCAGGTAGCCGCGGTACGCGTACATGGCGAAAAGCGCAGAGAGCACCGCGGCGGGAATCCACGGAGCAACCGGGCCGCCCAAGCACCCCCAGAGGCCGAACGCCATTTGTGCAAGCCACAGGGCGTTGGTGAGCGTGACCCCAACCAGAGCAAAGGCCCACCAATGTGGAACGTAGTAACGTCCTACCAGATACTGCCGCCGAACGAACGACAGCATCCCTGACCAACGATAATCTACCGGCGAGGCCACCACGCCCGCCGGCTCGAATCGGACCGGCATCCGCGCTTGACGCAGCAGCCGGCTGGCTACCAGGTCGTCGCTGAGTGTGCCCTTCCAGGCAGTCCGGAAATCAAGCTGATCGAACGCCTCGCGGCGGATGACCCACGATCCGCCCCAAACCAGGTAATGCGAATTGTGCCCCAGCAGCGTCATCACGTCGCAATTGAGGCTGTACAGCGCGTGGTGGGCAAGCGTGGGATGAACGGGAACGAACCAGCGATATCCCGTTACCGCGCCAAGATCGCCCTCGGCACACCGTGCGATGAGCACCCGGAGCCACTCGGGCCGCGGGCGAGCGTCGGAATCGAGAAACGCCAGGTATTCAATATCGGGTGAGAGCTGCGCTGTAGCTACCCGCAGATTGTGGACCTTCTGGCCGGTCTCGATAGCTTGGCCGGCGACGACCAGGCGAGCCGCCACGTGAGGGAAGTCGGCCATGATGCGACGAATCACCTGGCACGCGGGATCATCGATGCTCTCGACAATGAAAGTCACTTCAAAATCGCGATAGTCCTGCTGCATGAGTGCCCGCAGGTTCCCTTCCAGATCGACGTCGAGCCCCTTGCACGGCGCGAAGACGGCAACGCGGCCCGTGGCGCGCAGTCTCCCCAGCTCGCGCATACAGCTACGAGCGTAGCGCCGGTGCTCCCATGTCTGGAGCCCCAATAAGAACGCTTGCACGATTGCGGCGGCGGCGATTACGCCGTAGCCGACCCACCAGATAATCTCCATAGGGCTGCGCCGTCGTTGATCCTCCCGGGTTTGCCAAACCCCTTCCAATGACCCGGAGAATATCCAAGCGCCCGATATGGGTCAAGTTCAATCGAAAGGTGCGAAGTTGGGAAAATGGGCAAATTCCCTTTCTGCCTGCCCGCAGACACGATACACTGAGGCGGTATCGTGACCGATTGTAGCGGCATCTCTCCGAGACGCCGGAATCCGAGTCTCGGAGAGACTCGGCTACAAGGTCGTCGGTACGGTTGTTTCCGCCGCTCGCCTTGCAGAGGGCTTTCCCCTTCGCATACAACGACGTCAGCCATGACGAATGTACCCGATGAACATCGCAAGTATGCACCGAAGCACGTGAATTGTGCTGTGGTTACCATCAGTGACACGCGGACGGTTTCCACCGATATGGGTGGCAGCACGGCCGTCGAGTTGCTTCAGTCGGCCGGTCATCGGGTCGTCGCCCGCGAGCTTCTCCCCGACGAACGCGAGCCGCTTGCCGCACTTCTCCACGCGCTTTGCCAACGCGACGATATCGAGGCCGTCCTATTGACCGGCGGGACCGGGCTGGGCAGTCGCGACCAGACTTATGAAACGCTCACCCACCTGCTCGACAAACCGCTTCCCGGCTACGGGGAACTGTTCCGAATGCTCAGCTTCCGGGAAATTGGCCCGGCAGCCATGCTCAGCCGGGCGGCGGGCGGAGTGCTGGCACAGACGGTAGTGCTGTCGATGCCAGGCTCGCCAGCAGCGGTCCGGCTCGCTATGGAAGAACTCATTCTGCCCGAACTGGGGCACTTGGTGCGAGAAGCCCGGCGGTAAGGGAGTCCCTGTGGCGGCAGGGGGTTAGCGGCACAGGAGTCTGATAGGAGAAGGCACTATGCCTCGGTAGCAGGGAGGCGGCGGTCGATCAGCACCATGCCCACAACGGTCATGGCCACGCCGATCAACAGCCAGGCGGTCACTTGCTCGCGGAACAGAACAATACCCGCAATCGCGGCCATGGCCACCTGCGACGCATTCAGCAGGTTGACGTTGACGACCGACGTCAAATGCAGGCCCTTGGTGAGCGCCATGAAGGCGACCAGATTGAGCGTCCCGGCGGCGAGCATCCAGACGAGATGCTCGCCGGGCAAGGCCCGCCATGCGTCCAGGCCGTTTCCTCGCAGACTCAACAGCCCAAGGCTGGCGGCGCCGACCCCGGTGATAATGAAGACCACCACCATTTGCGATACGCCGCGGGTAACCGTGCTGCGGATCGTGACGGTCAGCAGGGCGTAGGTCAGGCCCGCCGTGCAGGCCATGCCCATCGCCGTCGCGGCCAGCCATCCGGAAACCCCGGCCTTCGGCGCGGTGCCTTGGGTCACTCCGATGGCCAGCAACACGATGGACACAAGCAGCAGGACAAGGGCAATACCCGTCCGCAGGGCAATTCGCTCGCCAAGGACCACACGGCCCAGCAGCGCCGCCGAGGTCAGCAGCAGGCAATAGATCACGGGCACGGCCACGGCCAGCCCAACGACGCCGAACGCGAACTGCTGCCCCAGGTTGCCGATCAGTTGCACTGCCAGTCCCACGGCAACCAACAGTGCCAGCGTAGCCCCAGAGGGGAGGAACCGGTCGCCGGCCATCCACCGGCAGATCAGCCATGGGCCGACCACCGCCACGGCCACCAGCTCTTTGACGCAGATGGTCATCACACGGCTGACCTCCTCGCCCGCAAGTTGGCGCAGACAGATATTCGCCCCCGTATACCCGAGGGCCGAGACAACGCAACAGGCCGTGCCGGCCACGGCAGGATCGAGGCGGAACGGGCCGAATGCGAGGTTGGATGTCGATGCCATGGAACGCGTGATTATACTGTCGTCCCGAAGACCGAACAGGGGGCACGCCCGGGGGGAGCGGACCCCGGCGAACATGCATCGGAAGGCAATCCACTTCCCGCCCCGTTGTAAGCGTTCACGGGGTAGCGGCGCGGGCAGTCTTTTCCGCCGCATCGCTCGCTTGTGCGGGTTGCAGCACTCCCCGCTTCCCGCACACGGCGCCGCCGATTGTACTCCGCCCCGGGCGTACGTTACAATACTGCTTGGGGCCGTACAGCACGATGGACTACGGCGGCAACCGTGGGACAGGCTTCCAGCCAGTCTACTTCCCGGCTTAGCCGAAAGCCTGTCCCCCGCGATCCGGCAGTCCGTTGTTCTGCAACCGCCCAGTATATCCACCCCTTGCTCACTTCCGGGAGAATATCGCCATGAAACGCCGTGAGATGTTGGTTTCCACCGGGGCCGCCGTGCTGGGGCTCTCCGCCTTTCCGTTCCGTTGGCTTGCCGCCGCCGAGAAGAAGCAGCGAGTATTGTACTTCACGCGAAGCGCCGGGTTCGAGCACTCGGTGGTCCGCCGCGAGGGCGGCCGGCTTTCCCACTCCGAGCAGGTGTTCACCGAACTGGGCCAGAAGCACGGCTTCGAGGTCGAGTGCAGCAAGGAAGGCAGCCTGTTCGACGGCGATCTGGACAAGTACGATTGCCTCGCCTTCTACACCTCCGGCAACCTGCTGGGCGGGTCGAAGGACGGCGGCAGCCCGATGTCGGCCGAGGGGAAGCAGCGGCTGCTCGACGCGATCAAGGCAGGCAAGCCGTTCGTCGGAATCCACGCGGCAACCGATACGTTCCGCTCCGGCGGCATCGACCCGTTCATCGAGATGATCGGCGGCGAGTTCGTCAGCCACGGGGCGCAGCAAGTGGCCACCATGCGGGTTGCCTCGCCGGGCTTCCCCGGCGTCGAGTCCCTGGGCCGCTCCTTCGATCTGAACGACGAATGGTACGCCTTCCGGAAGTTCAATCCCGAAATGCACGTCATCCTCGTCCAGGAGACCGAGGGCATGAAGGGCGACATGTACAACCGGCCGCCGTTCCCCGCCACCTGGGCGCGGATGCACGGCAAGGGCCGCGTCTTCTACACCTCGATGGGCCACCGCGAAGACGTGTGGACCGGCGACGTATTCCAGAAGGTCCTCCTCGGCGGCCTCGCCTGGGCCCTCGGCAACGCCGACGCCGACGTCGCCGTCAATTTCGACAAGGTGACCCCGGGCGCGAACCAGTAGGAAACTGGTCCCGGGGCCGACACACACCGCAGCCGAAAACCGCGCCGGGCACCCGCCCGGCCGCTCTTCTCATGGTATATTTGACAAAGGCGTCGTGGCCCGACCTGGGATGCGCATAGTCAGAGCCGCCGGAGCAGGCGTCATGCTGGTTCTGTTCCTCCAGGCTCCGGCGCCGATCGGCCCAATGCCCCCGGCTTGCCCGGGGGATGTTTACGCTATTCGCTAAGAGACCCAATGCCCCCGGCTTGCCCGGGGGATGTTTACGCTATTCGCTACAGCCGGGAATGCCCGCAAGACTTACCATTGCCTCGCGGTGGCGGCGAAGCCGCCACCGCGAGGCAATGGGAGGAATGGTAGGGCGATGCCTTGTGTAGCAGCTAACGTGAGTCTCCCCCGGGCAAGCCGGGGGCATCGGGTTCTGAAGCCTGCCGGAACAAAGACGGCGTGAGGCTTAGACGCCCCTGCACGAGACTCTGCGCATCCCAGCCCGATCCCGCCCAAGGTGCTCGATATGAGGGATATTCCCGTTACGGCCATTCTGGTGCTGATCCTTCTGTTGCTTTGCGCAGGCATCTTCGCCATTGTCTTCAAACGCTTGCGGTTCCCGTACACCATCGGGCTGGTGCTAGTGGGTTTGGGACTGGGCGGGGCGGCAAGCAATATCGAGGGCCTGGCTTTCCTCGGGCAGCTTCACTTCACGCCCAACGTCGTGCTCTACATCCTCCTGCCCACCCTGGTGTTCGAAGCTTCGCTGAACATCGACACCCGGCTGCTGATGAAGAACCTCCTGCCGGTCGTCCTTCTGGCGGCGCCCGGGTTGGTCTTTGCGACCTTGCTGACCGGGGCGATTGTCGGCTGGCTGACGCCCCTTTCCCTCGGCGCCGCCATGCTGTTCGGGGCATTGATCTCGGCGACCGATCCCGTTGCCGTCATTGCGGTGTTCAAGGAACTGGGCGCCCCGAAACGCCTGACCATGCTCGTTGACGGCGAAAGCCTTTTCAACGACGCGACGGCCATCGTCATGTTCAGCATCGTCCTGAGCCTGCTCACCGGCGGCAGCGTGCTCGGCGTGCCCGCGGTCGTGGAGGCCGGCGTGCAGTTTGTGGCGGTGTTTGTGGGCGGGGCGCTGGTCGGGGCGATTGTCGGCTTTGTGATGGTTCAGGTCCTCGCGCTGGCCCGGGACGATCCACTCGTGGAGATCGCGTTCACCGCCGTCATCGCCTACATGGCGTTCATTCTCGCGCAGTTCTACATGGACCTTTCGGGCGTGATGGCCGTCGTGGGGGCCGGGCTGGTGGTCAGCTACTACGGCTCCACCCGTTTTTCGCCCGCGGTCAAGGAGCACCTCACGCACTTCTGGGAGTTCGCCTGCTTCGCGGCCAACAGCTACATCTTCCTGCTGCTGGGTCTGACGGAGAACTACCTCGCCCGCGGAGGCGAGCGGCTGTACCGCGTCGGCTTGGTGGTGCTGGCGGCCGTGCTGGCGGTGACCGTGGTGCGAGCTCTGCTCGTCTACGGCTTCGTGCCGCTGATCAACCGGCTCAGCCGGCAGCCGGCCATTGGCCCCGCCTATCAGACCATGATGTTCTGGGGCGGGCTGCGCGGCGCGTTGCCCATCGCGCTGGCCATGAGCCTCCTTCCCGAGCAGGTGGGCGGCGACTTCAACCGCTCGCTGATCGTGGATTGCACCCTGGGCGTGGTGTTGTTCACGCTTCTGGTGCAAGGGACTACGATCCGCCGACTGATGAATTGGCTGGGCCTCAGCGCGCTCTCGCCGCTGGAGCAAACGCTGCTGCGCAATACCGAACTGGCATTGAAGCGCGAGGGGCGGAACGCTGTGGAGGCGATCCGTCGGCAGTGGCCCGCCCTGGACACCCGCCCGGCCGAAACGGTTGCCGCCGAATACGAAAGGACCATCGCCCGGCTTTCCGCCGGTCCGGCCGCGGCCGATCAGCTCGCGGCGTCGGAACGGGTCAAGATCGGCGTGCTCTGGATGATGGTGCTGCACGAGGTGAATTCGGTGTGGCGCCGGCTTTACGAGCAGGGATTTCTTCGCGAGCACGTATTGCGAGAATGCGAGCACTATTTGGAGTCGTGCCGCGAGGATATTCTTCGCGGCGTCATGCCGCCGCGCGTTGCGCGCGGACCCGGCTTCGAGCAGCGCACCGTCGATCTCATGCTGGCCCTGGCGGAACGGTTGGGACCGGCGTGGCCGTGGACCAACTCGCTGAAGCTTGCCAAAGTCCACATGGCCCATTCCATCGCCCTGGCCGCGGCCTCGTCCTTCAACCGCGTCGAAGAGGACCTGCCGCATCTGCGCGGCCTTTGCGACGCTCCCGCCGACGCGGCAGCGCAGTGCGCTTCCTGGGTTCAAGAGTGGAGCCGGGAGGCGCTTGCCGCTATCGAACGGATGTCGAAAGAAAACGCATCCCTCATCGTTGCGCTCGACGAGGATATCATTCGCCGCTTGGCCCGGCATGCCGAAGAGCGGACCCTTGACGAGCTTCTCGCAAAGGGCGGAATCACCGACCGCTTGGCACCGATCCTCAAGGGTATCTGCACGAACGATCCCGTTCGATCCCGCAGTTAGCCCGGATGATTCATGTAGGGAGGGCCGAGGTCGCGTAAGTCCTTGGTGGGACTGCGCAAGCCACGCCCCGCTCGTTTGCACGTGGTGCGCTGGAAGCAGACCCAGCCGAGCGACGGAAGTCCCACCAGGGTCTTGGCTTGCTTGTCACCACCCTACATCTCCACGAATAATCCGACCTTGACCCACTCTACGTAGATGAATAATCCGGGTTTTCACCAAGACACCCCCCAAATGACAGGCGACGTCCCGGTTTCTCGCCCTTGAGAACGGCGCACACTTGACACGGCTTCATTGGACGATAAGACTGAATAGTATCAAGGCGTGCGTTGTGGAACCCCGTCAGGGAGGCCATGAGCCAGAGTCAGGGTTCCCAGCAGCCACGGCGATATGTCCGGACGGCCTGCAATGGCCGCGTCCCCAACCGAACGAACATCCAGCACGGCGTTTCCAAAGTCACCCTACCGAGCGGCCGTACCTAGCCCTGCCAGGCCGCGAACGAGTATCAGTTCATCGGCCGGCGCACGAGCGTCCCCATACCGGATGAGACTGTCTTCACCGTAAGGAAGGAGCGTGTGTTCCTCGAACGGAGGTGTGGCGGCTGATGTCAGATTCTTTCGACCCCTACCACAAGTGGCTCGGAATTCCACCTAAGGATCAGCCACCCGATCATTACCGGCTGCTCGGCATCGAGCGTTTCGAAACCGATGCCGACGTGATCGGTTTCGCAGCCGACGCGCGCATGGCGCATGTCCGGTCGCTGGCCGTCGGACCGCATGGCCCGTTGTCCCAGGAGTTGCTTAACGCCATTGCCTCCGCTCGGGTGTGCCTGCTGAATTCGCAGACCAAGACCGAGTACGACCAGTCGCTCCGGCAGCAGATCGAGCCGCCGGCGACCGTACTTGAGGAGCAGCCTGCGCCGCCGCCGGCCGAATATCAGGTGGAGCCCCCGCCTATATGCCGGCAGCAGGTCGCGTCCCCGCCCGCTTGGGAAGTGGTGCCGGAGCAGAACCTGTTGCCCAAGTGGGCCTTGGCGTTGGCCGGGGCGACGGCAGGGGTGTTGCTGTTGGCGATGGTCGCGTGGCTGGCCTCAAGCAGCCGTCGGCCTGTGGCTCAGTTGGAGTTGCCGCCGGCTCCCGAAGACGTCGAAGCGGCGGCCGCTGCGGCTTCCGCAGAACCCGGCCCGCCCGATGTAACGCCGAGCGCCCCGGATTCGACCTCGTCCGACCAGAATGGAACCGACCCGGAACCCACTGCGGATTCCGTGCGGGACCAGCAGCCAAGTGAGCAGCCGAGCGACGAGGGAGAGCCGCCGGCGGCGGACGCCCAAACGGATCCGGAGAAGCACCCCGCCGTGGAGCAGGCCCCCGACGTCCGGACACCCCAAGCCGAGCCGGGCAACGTGCCCGAGCAACCCTCGCCAACGGAAGAAACCCCGGCGGACGAGAAGCCGCCCGGCGACGTGCAACCCCCAGCCGGCGAAAGGCCGCCCGCTGCCGAGGAAACCCCGGCCGACGAGAAGCTGCCCGCCGACGACGCGATGCCGACGGACAACGCGCTGCCGGAGGAGCCGCTCGCGGCGCAAGGCAAACGCCCCGTTCCCTCCGCCGAGGAACTCGCCGAACTGCAGAAGCAGTTGGACGACTTCTATGGCCCTCAGCAGGCCGATTCGCCGCGTAAGAGACGCGAACTGGCCGAACGCCTCTTGGTGGCCGCCTCCGACCCTCTCAAGCGACCCTCTGCACAATACGTGTTGATGCGGAACGCGTGGGAACTGTCGGCCAAGGCAGGCGACGTCGATCGGGCGATGA
>JAVEUP010000140.1:0-22015 GCA_034005525.1 Thermoguttaceae bacterium
TGTGCTCTTCCGATCTAGATGCACGCCAAGCAGATGCGCCCCGCCGAGATCGCACCCGGTACATTCGGACGCGACGCGCACGTGACGGTTCTCCTGTCCGGGCATATACACGGTAGTGGCTAGGAACCCGGTGGTGCCGAACCTCGCGCAGGTTCGAGAAAGCGTCTGGAGCGATTCCGGGGTTGCGTCGATGACGTCGGCTCCGCCGGCCCCTTGGATGTGAACGTCGATGAACCCCGGTGCCAGGATTCGGCCGCCGGCGTCCAGGGCCTGATCGGCGGCGGCGCCCGGCTCCGTTGCTGTAATGCAGTCAATCAAGCCGTCGCGGATCAGAACCGATTGGAGTGCCGACGTATCGGAGGCATCGTACAGTTTGCAGTTCTTGATCAGGAGTGAGGCCATTGGTGACTCGCTTCGTGGGTCGAGGTGCATGGGAAGGATGCCATCGAAACAGGGGACTGACGTCCCTCGCTCGCATCGTTGTCCGCCATTTTAACGCCGCCCGTAGGGATCGTCTTTCCAGTCGTGGTCGGCAATGAGCCAGCGGTCGCCGTATCGGCGCAACGTCAGTTCAAACTCAATCGGCCGGTGGTTGTAGGGGAACTGCCCCTGCCGGTCGCGGAACTCGACGACGGCGGCAAGCCGCACCCTGACGCTGGGCGGACTCGTCAGTTCGTTGATCTGCCCGATCTCGAGTTGCGTGATTCTCACTCGCGTGAACTCAACCCGCTGCATCGCCCAGCGAACCAAGCCCTCGGTCGATTCGGCCTGGGGCGCCAGGCAGGCCAGCACGGCGTCGGGATCGTTGGCTTCGAGGGCTTCGCGGCCACGGTCGATCGTGGCCTCAACGCGCTCCCGCTCGGTCTCAACAAGCCACTGAAGACCGACCAGCGCCAAGACCACCAGTAAGACACCGCCCATGGCGGCCAGTACAACGCCGCGTCCGGTGCGCAGAAGGATGACGCCAAGAATCGCTTCGACGACGATCCCTACCAGGATAGCCGGCCACGGGGTTTCCAGGAGGATAGCCATACGCACACCGTGCAAAGGGCGTCCGAAGAGGCCGGGAGTTTTCTTTGTAACCGTTCACGGGGCAGCGGCGCGGGCAGTCTTCTCTGCAGCACGCAACGGACTAACCGAACAACGGTCCGCCGTACAGGGCCCCGTCGCCGAGGATTTCCTCGATGCGGAGCAACTGGTTGTACTTGGCCATCCGGTCGGTGCGCGAGGCCGAGCCCGTCTTGATCTGTCCGGTGCCCAGTCCGACGGCCAAATCGGCAATGGTCGAGTCCTCGGTTTCGCCGCTACGGTGGCTGATCACTGCGGTGTATCCGTTGCGCCGTGCCAGTTCGACGGCTTCGATCGTCTCCGTCAGGCTGCCGATCTGGTTTACCTTCACCAGGATGCTGTTGGCAATCCCTTCCTCGATGCCGCGCTGCAGCCGCACGGTATTGGTCACGAACAGGTCGTCGCCGACCAGTTGCACCTTATCGCTCAGGCGGTCGGTCATCAGCCGCCATCCGTCCCAGTCGTCCTCGTCACAGGCGTCTTCAATCGAGCAGATCGGGTACTTTTCGACCCAACCTGCCAGCAGGTCGATGAAGGCGGCAGCGTCGATTTCCTTCCCGTCGACCTTATAGAGCTTCTTCTCGGCGCTATAGAACTCGCTGGCAGCAGCGTCCAGCGCGATGAACACCTGCTCACCCATCCGGTAGCCCGCCTTCTCGGCAGCCTCCATGATCACGTCGAGCGCCTCGACGTTGCTGCGCAGGTCGGGAGCAAAACCGCCCTCGTCGCCCACGTTCGTGCTCAGGCCCTTGCCCTTAAGCACCTTCTTCAGGTTATGGAAGATTTCGCAGCCGGCGCGGATCGCGTCGGTGAACGACTCGACGCCCAGCGGCATGACCATGAACTCCTGGATATCGACCGCGTTGTCGGCATGGCTGCCGCCGTTGATGATGTTCATCATGGGCGCAGGCAGGATTCGGGCCTGGACCCCGCCGAGGTAGCGAAACAGCGGCAGTCCGCAATGGTCGGACGCCGCGTGGGCCGCCGCTAAGGAGACGCCCAGAATGGCGTTTGCCCCCAGGTCGCTCTTGTTCTCCGTACCGTCCAATTCAATCATGCGCTGGTCCAGTGCCACCTGATCCAGAACGTCCATACCGCACAGTTCGTCGGCCAGCCGCCCGTTGACGTTCTCGACGGCCTTCATTACCCCCTTGCCGAGGTACAGCTTCTCGTCGCCGTCGCGCAGTTCAAGGGCTTCGTGGACGCCGGTACTGGCCCCGCTGGGCACCGCCGCGCGGCCAAATGAGCCGTCGGCCGTCTCCACGTCGACCTCAATGGTTGGGTTGCCGCGGCTGTCGAGGATTTGCCGGGCGCGGATGTCTACGATGGTTGAACTCATGGCTTGGTTCCTTGCAAAGCGAGAAATCGAAGTGCGGAAAGCGGAATCCGGTTCAGGACCCGCGGGAAAAACCTGACTACGAAGCCACTATTCTGCACACAGGCCGGGCTGTTGCCTAGCGGGGGTCAGGTCGAGATTCGGAAGGCCGAGGGGTGGGCAGTCCGCAGCCGTTCACGGCTCGGCGGCGCGGCCTGTTCTTGCCGGTGCATGCGGAGGCATGCTTGGGGTTAATCGCGGCCGACAATCTCGTAGCAGCGGCCTTCCCTGCCGGACTCGTAATGCTGCTGCGCCTGCTCGGCGAGCCGCCGGCCGCATAGAGTGGGGTATTCGCCGGTAATGCATGCCCGGCAAAGCGCCTCGGATGGCAGCCCAATCGCCCGAGCTACTGACTCGACCGGCAGGTAGGCAAGCGAATCGGCCCCGAAAACTTGAGCCATCTTCGTCGTGACTTCGGGGGTAAGCTTGCCTTCTCGAAGGAACGGCGGTGCAAACAACTCGCCGAAGGTCGACATGTCGATGCCGTAGAAGCAGGGCGAAATAATAGGCGGGCAGGCGACGCGCACGTGGATTTCGCGCGGTTGGCCAAGCTGCCGCACCCGCTCCAACAGCGCCTTCAGCGTGGTGCCCCGCACAATGGAGTCTTCCACCAGAAAGACGCGTTTCCCTTCGAGCACTTCGCGCAACGGCGTGTACTTCGTGTTTGCCTTCTGCGCCCGGCTTCGAACACCCTCGATAAACGTGCGGCCCGAGTACCGATTGCGGATCAGCCCCTCCACGCTGGGAATCTTCAGCGCGTACGCCATCGCGTCGGCAGCGGCCTTGCTCGTATCGGGCACGGGCACGACCACGCTGTTCTCGTCGATGGGCACCGTTTCCAGCCGGGCCAATTCCTCGCCCAGTGCCTTGCGCGCAAGATAGACGTTGCGGCCGTCGAGCGTGCTGGCCACGTTGGAGAAGTAGACCCACTCGAAGAAACAATGGGCCGTTCTAGAACTGGGGGCAAACTCCTCGAAGTGCAACTGTCCGTCGGTGATGATGGCCGCTTGGCCGGGGGGTAGCGACCGGATACTCTCAGCCGAAAAACCGATATTCAGCAGTGCCACGCTCTCGCTGGCCGCGGCGAACATGGGCCCTTCCACGGCATAGCTCAGCGGCTTGATGCCAAGTGGATCCCGGGCAACCATCATGTTGCCCAGGGCATCGAGCATCACGATGCTGTAAGCCCCGTCGATGCTGTTGGCCAGTTGGCGGCACACGTCGCTCAGCAGCGGATGCCGGCTGGCGGCCAGCGTCCGGCTGATCCGGTGCATGAGGATTTCCGTGTCGGTTTCGCGGGCGAGGTAGTTGTCCTTGTTGTCGAGCAACTCGTCGCGCAGCTCCGCGTAGTTGGCCAACTGCCCGTTGAAGGCGAAGCTGAACCACTTGTGCTTCTTCAGATGGTGCCGCTCGAAAGGTTGCGCATAACTGCGGTCGTCGTGACCGCATGTGGCATACCGCACGTGGCCAATAGCAGCGCGCCCGCCATAGGCCTGCATCAGACGTTCCGCCGCCTCGCGATGCCCTAAACGGAACACCTCGCTGACAGTCCCGACATTCTTGTGGGTATCAATGAGTTGCCGGCGTAGGGGGTTGTACGTGGTCATCCCGGCGGCAAGCTGCCCCCGATTCTGGACGTCGAGGAGCATGCGGGGCATCAGCCGGGACGTTTCGTTGGGCTCCTGGTTCGGACAAAGCGGGCTAACACCCTTTCCCGGCAAATGGTATATGGCGGCTATGCCGCATTCATCGTGGATTTCGCTCATACATGCATTCTAGTAGGCTGGCGGACGTGCATCAACCGGGTCGGGCTCGCGTTGGCCTTTCCGGCATGGTAATATGGCAATCCCCACCATTTTGGGCCCACCCCGTGAAACAACCATCGAGCCCCATCAAGAAGCGACTCCTCCTTGTCGCTAAGGTCCTGGTTTTGGCACTTGTAGTGTGGTTCGTGCGCGGGACGCTGGTCGAAGCATGGCGCCAACTGGGCCAGCACGAGTGGTCGCTAAGTCCGGGATGGCTGGCGGCAGCGGGCGCCCTCTACCTGCTGGGACTGCTGCCGGCCGGCATTTACTGGTGGCGGCTTCTACGCATATGCGGGCAGGACGCGCGGATTGGCGAGACTTTGCGGGCGTACTATATCGGCCATCTCGGCAAGTACGTTCCCGGAAAGGCGATGGTCGTGGTGCTCCGTGCGGGGTTGATCCACGGCCGCCGGGTCGACCCCGGCGTAGCGGCGGCCAGCGTCTTCGCCGAGACACTGACGATGATGGCCGTCGGTGCAGGGTTGGCCGCTGCGGTCCTTGCCGTGCGCGTTCGCGACGAGCAGGCGTTGTTCTGGGGCGCAATTGGGCTCGCCGTTGCATCGCTCGCGCCGACCATCCCCCCCGTTTTCCGCCGTTTGGCCCAGTGGGCCGGCGTCGGCCGAGCGAGTCCGGAAATCCGGGAAAACCTCCGGCGGCTCCGATATACAACGCTGTTGACTGGCTGGATTGGCATGCTATTGGTGTGGGGCCTGCTGGGATTGAGCCTGTGGGCCACCATTCGCGCCCTGGGCGTGGACAGCCTGGGACCGCTGGAACACTTCACCGGGTACCTGGCAGCCGTTTCGTTGGCTATGGTGGCCGGATTTCTGTCACTGATCCCCGGCGGTTTGGGGGTGCGCGACGTGATCCTGTTGCGTTTGATGGCGCGCCTTCTGCCACTCGATGCCGGGCAGGCCGCCGTGGCTGCCATCATGCTCCGGCTCGTTTGGCTGCTGTCGGAGGTCGCCATTTCCGTTATCCTATACTTTTGCGCACCGCGCCGCGAAGACTAGAGGATCGCCATGCTTTCAGTTGTCATCCCCGTATTCAACGAACAGCCCAGCCTTGCCGAACTTCATTCGCAGATTTCCGAGGTTGCCCACGAGCAATCCTACCGGCTTGAAGTGATCTTCGTCGACGATGGCTCCACGGACGGCTCGTGGGCCGAGATCGAACGGCTGGCGGCCGAGGATGGCCGTGTGCGGGGCATTCGCTTTCGACGGAATTTCGGCAAGGCCGCGGCCCTTAGTGCCGGTTTCGCCGAGGCCCGGGGCGAGATGGTCGTGACGCTCGACGCCGACCTCCAGGACGACCCCCGGGAAATCCCCTCCTTCCTCGCCAAAATGGACGAGCAACTCGACGTGGTGAGCGGCTGGAAGCAGGTGCGCCACGACCCTTGGCACAAGGTGTTGCCTTCCCGAATCTTCAACTGGATGGTCAGCCGGCTCACGGGTGTGCGGCTTCACGATCACAACTGCGGTATGAAATGCTACCGGTGCGAAGTGCTTGACGAAGTGCGGCTTTATGGCGAATTACACCGCTTTGTCCCGGTGCTCGCCGCCGCTCGCGGATTCCGGGTGGGCGAAATCGTCATTCAGCACCGCCCGCGGCAGCACGGACGGTCCAAGTACGGCGTTGCGCGATTCGTCAAGGGATTTCTCGACCTTCTTACGGTCAAGTTTCTGACCGGCTTCGGGCAGCGCCCGCAGCATGTGCTCGGCACCATTGGACTGGCCGCGTTCATCTTGGGTGTTTTCGGCATGTCCATGCTGGCGGCGCAATGGGGCATTTCGCGGCTGGGCGACGAGCCTGTCCACCTGCACCACCGTCCTGCCTTGCTGTATTCGCTCGCTTTACTGCTTCTCGGTGGACAACTGATGTCGATCGGGTTTGTGGCCGAGCTGTTGATTGCGTATCATGACCCCGCCGTTTCGCCATATTCCATCGCACAGCGCACCAAGTCCGGCCAGACGGACGCCTCTGGAGATTCCTCTGTTTCCGATTCGAACGCGAAGGAGCCCTCATGAATACTGCAGCGCAAGACCAGGCTCGTACCAAACTGCGGCGGAGCGTATACGCAGTGATGATTTGCGCCGCGGCCGGCATGATGCTCGGCCGGATCCTTTCCGTGGACGCGGTCGATCAGCGCGCCATTGAGCAGGTACGGATCCGGCAGGGGCTGGACCGGAAACGGGCCGAGCTTCGCCGGCGCCAAGAGGCCGGCGAGCTTACCGAGGCACGCGTGCAGGTGGCCATGGAGAAGGAGGAGGCGCGGCTTCGCGAGAGAATCCAGCTTGCCCGCCCGTTCCTCAGCGCCAACGACCGCAGCCGCTGGCTCATGATGCGCGCCCTGGTGGAGCCGGAAATGCGCGTTCCGGGCGCGCCCTATTCCATCGATCGCCTAATGGAATCACCCGCCTGGGACGCCTGGGGCACCATCGACATGATCCAGCGCAAGCCGACCGGCCATTTCTACTCGAGCAAGCCGCCCCTGCTGCCGACGATCATGGCCGGCAGTTACTGGCTGATCTACCAGGCCACGGGAATGACGCTCGGCTCCCATCCGTTCGTCGTCGGCCGGATCCTGCTGATTCTCTGGAACGTGCTCCCGATGGCGGTGTACCTGGTGGTGATTGCGGCGCTGATCGAGCGGTTCGGGCAGACCGATTTCACCCGGGTATTCATGATGGGCGCTGCCACTTTCGGCACGTTCCTCACAACCTTTGCTACGGTGCTGAACAATCACTTGCCGGCCGCCGTGTGCGTGGCGATCGCACTGTACGCGCTGGTGCGCATCTGGTTCGACGGCGACCGCCGCTTGCGGATGTTCGCTGTGGCAGGCTTCTTCGCGGCCATGGCAGCCGCAAGCGACCTGCCGGCTGCCGCCTTCACTGCGCTGGTCAGCGTAACGGTGTTGGCCATTGCTCCGAAGGCGACTCTGTTGGCCTACGTACCCGCGGCGGCCATCGTGACCGCCGGCTTCCTCGGCACGAACTGGATTGCCGTCCAGAGCCTGAAGCCGGCCTACATGCACCGCAGCGAGACCGACCCGGAAAAGAACTGGTATGACTACGAGTTCCATATTCGGGGCGAGTACGAACAGCGGGACGGCCAGAAACAGCGGCGGATCAGGGAAAGCCATTGGCGAAACCCGGTGGGCATCGACCTCGGCGAGCCGTCGCCGGCCGTCTATGCCTTCCACGTCCTGGTTGGGCACCACGGCATTGTTTCGCTTACGCCCATTTGGCTGATGAGCCTGGCCGGGGCGGTCATGTGGCTGTTCGGCGGCGATACCGGCAAGCTGCGCTGGTTGGCCCTGCTCATTGCATTGGCCACGCTTGCGTGCCTGACCTTCTACTTGACGCGGGGCGCCGTCTACCGCAACTACGGGGGTGTGACCAGCGGCCTGCGCTGGGCATTCTGGTTGACGCCGCTTTGGCTTGTCCTGGCCTTTCCCGCGGCCGACCGGATGGCGAGAAATCCCTGGACGCGCGGGCTGGCGCTCGTACTCTTGATTCTCTCGACGCTCTCGGTAAGCTATCCGACGTGGAACCCCTGGACCCATCCATGGCTGATGGACTGGGTCTACTGGATGGGTTGGCGAGGATAAATGAAACCCATCGAACGCATCAACGCCGTACGCGCCGGCCAGGTGGTAGACCACTGGCCCTTTGTCCCCTCCATCTACGAACACGGCGCGCGCCTGCTGGACAGGAGCCCCGGCGAGGTCAGCCGCAGCGCCGAACTGATGGCCGAGGCCGCCCTGACGGCTTTCGATACCTACCGCCACGACCTGGTCACCGTCGGCATCGACATCTACAACGTCGAGGCCGAAGCGTTTGGCTGCCGCTTGTCTGAAGGGGCGGGCAAGAGCATCCCGGGTGTAACGAACCATCCACTTGCGGGCGGCCCGCTCGATCCCCGCGACCTTGCCATTCCCCAGCCGGCGCCGGGAAACCGGCTGGGGCTGATGGTGGATGCCGTCGAGCGGGTCATCCGGGAAATCGGCGACGAGGTTTGGGTCTACGCCTGCACGGGCGGGCCCTTCTCGCAGGCGGCCGAGCTGCGCGGGTTCGAGAACCTGGTCATCGACATGTACGAAGCGCCCGAGCAGGTGCATGCCCTCCTGGACAAAACCGCCACGCTGGCCACGGAACACGCCTGCCGGTTGGCCGCCTTGGGTGCAGGCGTGAACCTGTTCGAGTCGTGGGCTACGCTGCCGCTGATCGACCCGCCCATCTACGAGCAGTACGTGGTGCCGTACAACAAGCGGGTGATCGACGCCGTGCGGTCGCAGTACCAAACGCCCCCGCCTGCGGTCATCCTCGGCGGCGACACCACGCGCCTGATCGACTACTTCATCGCGACGGGCACCGGGCTGGTCGCCGCCGATTACCTGGCCGATATCGGCCACATGCGCAAGCGGATCGGTGATCGGCCGATCATCATTCGCGGCTGCGTCGACCCGAAGATGATCGAATGGGGCGACTGGCAGGGCCTGGAGCAGATGCTCCGCAAGCTGGCCGAGAAGGCCGCCGGTATGACCCGCTTCGTATGGGGCTGCGGCTGTGTCAGTTACGACACACCGCCGGAGTCGCTGCTGAGGCTGAAGGAAATGGCCCTGGCGGCCGACGCGCGCGTTCGCGCATAGTCCTTCACTGCACGATCGCCGGATGCTGGCTCCGCCGGTACTCAAGCGGCGTCTGGCCCGTGACGCGTTGGAAGACCAGCCTCAACCGCTCGGCGCTGACGAAACCGCACGCCTTGGCCACGGTGTCGAGCTTTGGCCGGTCGGGCCGCGTGAGCAGGTCTTTCGCCCGGTCAATGCGCAGCTGCCAGAGATACTCCAGCGGCGTGCAGCCCAACCGGCGGCGGAACCGCAGTTCCAACTGCCGGCGCGACACGGTTCCTCTATCGGCCACGCGCCCGATTCCGAACGGCTCGCTCAGGTGGTCGCACATGAATTGTACCGCCGCCGCCACGTGCGGATCGTCAACGACAACGGTCGCCGTCGATTGGCGCGCGACGACGCCTTCGGGCGGGACGAGTACTTCGCGGTGCGGCGGTTCCTTCCCCGCCATGAGCACGTCCAGCATGGCGGCCGCCTCGTAACCGTTCCGCCAAGCGCTGCGCGACACGCTGCTGAGCGTCGGCTGGCAAAACTCGCACACGATCGGGTCGTTGTCGACGCCGATAACCGCCACGTCGCGCGATACTTTCAGCCCGAGCGAGTGGCACAACTCGACAATCACCCTGGCCCGGTAGTCGTGGATTGCCATGATGCCGACCGGAAGCTCCAGGCGCCGCAGCCACCGTTCGAGCGGGGCCGTGTGCTTGGGCCAGGTGACACCGGCACGGCCTCTGGCGGGCGCTTGCAGCACCTGGCACGCCGCCCCGGCCTCGCGGGCCACGTAGGCAAATCCTTCGGCACGCAGCCGGGAGTAATGCAACCCTTCGGTTCCACAATAAGCCAACCGGCGGAAGCCGCGCGCGAGCAGATGCTCAGCCGCCTGCCGCCCGATCGTGTAATGGTCGATCATCACCCGCGGCAGGCCGGTTCGTTCCAACGCCCCGCTGAGGTTCACCACGGGAATGCCCAGCCGGCGTGCGGCCCGGGCTTCCTCTGCGGTGCTTAGCGCAGTAATCACACCGTCGCCCCGCCATCCGCGCAGCGTGCGGATGCTCATGGCGTACTCGCCGGCGCCGGACAAGGTGGGCGGGCTGGTCAGGATCGTCCATGCACCATGGCAGTCGGCATACTCGGCCACTCCGCGCATAAACAGTCCCATCCACGGCACGGCCACCGGATAGGCCAGTGCCACGCGACGGCCGGTTGTGTGCTTTCTAGCCATGGTGGAAATCACTGGATCGCGGACGAGCCAAACGCATCCCCCCCACCCCGTCTCGGGGAAAGCGAAGGTTGGCAACGGCTGTGCACTGCACCGGGCAGGATATCCGGTATCGCTGCCGCTGCAAGGGGGGAGCCAAGAATAGCTCGAACCACACGACTCACCCCCATTCGGGTCATTCGCATAAGACGCCCCAATTGCGCAAAACAGTTGTCCTTCACGCTTGCATTCCCTGTTACAATGGAGCGTTGGTGCGCCGCCTTCAGGCGGCTATTCCAACTGCCCGAGGCCGGGACTCCGACAGGGCCGGGCACGAAACCAGACACGAATCCATTCCAGCACCCAGCCTCACGACACCACTCTCAAGAAGGAGCCTCCGCCATGTCGTTTCGGCATTCGATCTCCCGCCGCCGCTTCCTTGGGCACGCCGCCACAACCCTTGCCGTGCCGGCGATTATACCCCGCACGGTACTTGCCAGCGCCACCCAACTTGGCGCGAACGACCGCATTGGAGTGGGATACATTGGTGTTGGCCGCCGAGCCGGCGGTCTGTACGGACTTCCAAAGGAAGGGCAGGTAGTGGCTGCGGCCGACGTGCATGAAGCCCGCGCGCAGGCCATCGCCGAGAAGTTCAAGGCCAAGCCTTTCACCCACTACCGCAAACTGCTCGACATGAAGGAGGTCGATGCGGTCGTGAACGCAGCGCCGGACCACTGGCGGGCCATCCAGTGCATCCATGCTTGCCAGGCCAGAAAACACATCTACGCCGAGAAGTCGCTTACGCTCACCATCCGCGAAGGCCGCGCCATCTGCGATGCCGTGAAGAAGTACAACATCGTTTTCCAAACCGGCAGCCAGCAGCGATCCATGGCCGCCAACCGGCGCGCTTGCGAGTTGATCCGCAATGGGGTACTCGGCAAGATCGAGAAGGTAATCGGGGCGAACTATCCTACCTCGTGGCTGATGAACCTCCCGGGCGAGCCCGTGCCCGAAGGGCTCGATTGGGACCAGTGGTGCGGCCCGGCCCCGCTCGTGCCGTATCATATCGACCTGTACTCCCCGCGGCGCAACCCGGGTTGGCTTTCGGTATGGCCGTATTCCGGCGGCGAGATGACCGGCTGGGGCGCGCACGGGCTCGACCAGATTCAGTGGGCGCTGGGCGCCGACGACGGCGGGCCCCTCGAAGTATGGTGCGAGGACGGCAAGTACGAAATGCCCGTCTTCGACAAGCCGATCAGCCGTGGCGAAGGCGACGCCATGTTCCGCAACAAGTGGAAGGTGCATTATTTGTATCCCGGTGGTGTTGAAGTCGTCCTGGACAACGGTTCCGGGGCCGGGGGCATCTTTATTGGCGAGAAGGGCCGAATCGAGATACGCCGGAACGCCTTCTCGGCCAATCCCAGCGAGCTTGCCGACGCCGAACTGCCCGAGAGCGCCGTCCGCCTGGTCGAAAGCAACAACCACATGGGCAACTGGTTCGACTGCATGAAGACCGGCGCCCTGCCCGTGGCCAACGCCGAGGTCGGGCATCGCTCCACGACCGTTTGCCACCTGGGCAACATCGCCCGCTGGGTCGGGCGCCGGCTGAAGTGGGACCCGGTCAAGGAAGAGTTCCCCGGCGACGACGAGGCCAACCGTTACCTCGACGTCGACCGCCGCAAGGGCTACGAATTGCCCGTGCCGGTGTGAACCGCCTTTGGAGTGCGGCGGCTTGACGCCGCTTTTGTCATAGCCGCACGACGGAGATTGCAGCGTGCGGAGCGAAGGCCGACAAAAGCGACGTCAAGCCGTCGCACTCCAAAGCCCCCAACCCCAAGGATACCCTGCCATGCCGAAAGCAATGACCTGGCAGCTTCTACTTGCGAACGTCGCGCTGCTAACCGTCGCTGGCGCCCTGGTACCGTCCTCGCGAGCCGACGCTCCCGCCACCGCGGTCACCTTCCAGCGCGACGACGACGCCGGCCAACTCCGAGTGCTCATCGACGGCAAGGAGGCGTTCGTGTACCAGTACGGCAAGGAGGCCGATCTGACGCACTTCTGGCCGCTTCGCAGCCCGTCGGGCAAGAACATGCTCACGCAGCAGGCCGATCCGTTCCCGCACCATCGCGCCTTCTGGTTCGCCGATACCGTGCAGCTTGACGGGGGGCGCCGGGCCCGCTTCTACGACGCGCTCTACACCGGCGAGGACCGCCGTGCGCCGTTCCGCGACCGCATCCGGTACAATTCGTTCACCACCCTCGAACCCGGCGACGTGGGCCGATACCAGGAAAAGCTCGTCTGGACCATGGACCACGACGTGCCCGTGCTCGACGAGCGGCGCGACGTGCGCATCGTCCCGCTGGGCGACGGCGAGTACCTGCTCGACATCACCTTCACGCTGACCGCCGCGTACGGCGACGTTGCCTTCGTCAGCGACGCCGTCCATTATGCCTGGCCCTACCTGCGTATCAACAAAACGTTCAACGGCGAGCACGGCGGCACGATCACCAACGACCGTGGGCAGACGGGCCAGAAGGCTACGAACATGCAGCCGGCCCTCTGGGTCGATTACTTCAACACGGCCGACGGCACGGCCGAGGGCCTTGCCGTATTCCAATGGCCCGACCCAGACAGCCAGCCCCGCCGCTGGCTCACGCGAGAGTACGGCACCTTTGGCCCCCGCCGGCCCGACGCGCAAAGCGGTAAGCCGTTCACGCTGACCGAAGCCAAAACGCTCTCGCAACGCGTGGGCGTGCTGGTGCATCGCGGCGACGTCGGTACCGGCAGGGTGGCCGAGCGGTACGGGCAATACATCAAGGACGAGCTGTGAACCTCGCTTTTCGTGGGTCGCAAAACACGTTCCGATTGCGCGCAACAATGGCTCACGGCCATTGAAGTTCTTGGTACACGGAGAGACAGCCCGGTAACACTCTGGGACGGTTCCGTCTCACCGCTCATCCAGGTGCTTCGTGAGCGAGCGTCCTGCGACTGGCTGTCGATGGCCGATCCACTTACGACGCCCACTCCATTTCCAACCGCCGCCGGTGGATCGCACAATCGCGCAGGTACAGGTTGATGAGCGTCTGGTAGGGAATGCCGGTCTCCTCCGCACTCGACCGGAAGTAGTCGATCACATCCATTCCCAAGCGATTCGTGGCCGGCTTCTTCAGTTCGCTCGCGTACGGATTCGGCTTGGACTGTGTGAAGTCGTAGTGTGCTCTCATAGGACCGGATCCCATTCAAACCGTATCATATGTACCTTGTATTGCCCGCAACGGCAAGTGTCAAGTCGCGATTCCCCGGAAAGATGGATGCGGTTGTCACACCCAGTCCCGAAGGGACGAGCCTAATCCAGCCCAGGGTGGAGCCGATGCGAGGAACGAGCAAGGCGCAACCCTGGGTCGCGGGGCAAACGTGAAACGAAAGCCCGAAGGGCTGGCCCTAAGACATGGCCCGCGCGGTACGCGGGTCATCGGCCCCGCCAATTGCCGGCGCCACGCGCCGATTGAAAACTAATCTACGTCGGCACATCGTCGGTTCTAGGGCCGCCCCGGTTGGGGCTATGGTTCGTGGGGGTCTTTCTACCCGGGGTTGCGCGGCGTTCGTCCCTCACGCCGCTCCACCCCGGGCTGATTTAGGGCTGTGCCTTCGGCACGGAAAAAGGGTGCCGGGCAAGACCTCGCGAGTGCCACAGCATGGGGGGCTATCGCCGGAGCGCATCAATCGGCATTCTCGGCGGCGCCGTTTGCCAGAGCAGCGCGATTTCGGCGGGGGTGAGGTGGTGGGCGGCGTTGACGAGGTCGCTGAGGTCGTGTTCGAGGCGGAGGGCTTCGGCGGCTAGGGTGTGCATGGGGGCGATGGAGCGGGTGTGCTCGTCGCGGAGGTTGGCCAATGCGGCGGAGGAGAGGGGCCGCTTCCGCACCTCGGCCATCCCGTGCTTCACCCGGAGGCAGTCGAGGAGCTGGCGGCGGGTGGCTTGCGGCCGCCTTAACCTGGCGCACCCCACCTGCTATAATTTCGCGAACTGTTGTGGAAGCCGCAAGTAGGAAAGTGAGTCAAAGATGGACGCGGTTGTCCCGTCTGTCCCGAAGGGACGAGACTAATTCGGCCCACGGTGGAGCCGACGCGAGGAACGAGCAAGGCGCAACCCTGGGTGACCTGGCCTTAATCGGAGGCTACGAGCATGCCGCAATCGTTGGCAAAGGTCATCGTCCATATCATCTACAGCACCAAGCACCGCAAGCCGTGGCTGCACGATCCGCGCATCCGGTCCGAGTTGTATGCCTACAACGCCACCGTCCTGCGCAACGACGTGGACTCGCCCGCCATTCTGATCAACGGCGTCGAGGACCATATTCATATCCTTTGCCGCCTCTCCCGCACGTTTGCCGTCATGGACGTGATCAAGGTATCGAAGACCGAGACGACGAAATGGCTTAAGAGACAAGGGCAAAACCTCAGTGACTTTCAATGGCAGGCCGGTTACGGCGCGTTCTCGGTGAGTGCGTCCAACGTCGAACAGGTGAAACGTTATATCGCCCAACAAGAGGAACATCACAAACGCATGTCGTTCCAGGACGAATTCCGGGAACTCTGCAGGAGGCATGGCCTCGAGATCGACGAACGGTACGTTTGGGATTGAGCATGATCCACGTCGGCGCATCGTTTGGTTTTAGGGCCGCCCCGGTTGGGGCTATGGTTCGTGGGGGTCTTTCTACCCGGGGTTGCGCGGCGTTCGTACCTCACGCCGCTCCACCCCGGGCTGATTTAGGGCTGTGCCTTCGGCACGGAAAGAGGATGCCGCGCAAGACCGCGCGTGTCGCGGCACCGATTCGGTTATGTGCTCGCGCCGGTGTGGCCATAATCGCCGCCTTAGTCCCGAAGGGACGAGCCTAAACCAGCCCAGGGTGGAGCCGCTGCGAGGAACGAGCAAGGCGCAACCCTGGGTGATCAGGCAAAAGCACACCGAAGCCCGAAGGGCTGGCCCTAAGACATGGCCCGCGCGGTGCCCGGGTCATCCGCCCGGCCAATTGCCGGCGCCACGCGCCGATTGAAAACGAATCCACGTCGGCGCATCGTTGGCTTTTAGGGCCGCCCCGGTTGGGGCTATGGTTCGCGGGGGTCTTTCTACCCGGGGTTGCGCGGCGTTCGTACCTCACGCCGCTCCACCCCGGGCTGATTTAGGGCTGTGCCTTCGGCACGATAAGAGGGTGCCGGGCAAGGCCGGGCTTGCACAAAACCGGACGTTATCTCCCCGGCCCCGCCAACCGGCATCCGGGGCGGCGCCGTTTGCCAGAGCAGCGCGATTTCGGCGGGGGTGAGCCGGTAGGCGGCGTTGACGAGGTCGCTGAGGCGGTGTTCGAGGCGGAGGGCTTCGGTGGCAAGGGCGCGCATGGGGGCGATGGAGCGGGTGTGCTCGTCGCGGAGGTTGGCCAACGCGGCGGAGGAGAGGGGCCGCTTCCGCCCGCGCACCTTGCGGACTTCCGCTACGAAGGCGTCGCTGTCGAGGTCCAACAGCGAGCGGAGCTTCAAACTCGGCTTGGAAACGTCGTGCTCCACCCGAAGCCAGTCGAGAAGCTGGTGGCGGGTGGTTTGCTGGGTGTGAGTGATTTCGACAAGGCGATGCACCGCTTCCTCCACCTTGCGCCGAATTGCGTCGGTAGGCTCGGCGATGGGCAACGATTCCATGAGGAACGCTACGGGGGATAGCGCCTCGTCTTTCATGTGCGGCAAGTACCGCCAGTTGTACCACCAGACGAGCGGTGAATTGAGAACGGCCAACAAGTAAGTATCGGCAACGGGAATGAAGAATGTCTTGTTGTTTCCATACTGGCCGCTTGTGTCCAGCGCGTATCCGGGATGAAACTGGATTTCCTGGTATAGGAGTTTGGGCTTTTCAAAGTCAGCCCAGTACGCGCAAGCTCGTAGCTCCCACCAATGCCGACCTTGATCTTGTCGCTTGCGGAGTTCGCTTTCCATTGGCTTGAAGCGCGCATGGATGCTCGGATAAGTGGCTTCAAACGCGGCCTCGGCCGAATCGACAGAAACGTGCGACCAAGGCCAAGAGTAGTCAACGCTCGACCTCAGAACAACCATCCAAAGGTCGGCCCAGTTACAACTCCATCGCCGGATATCCTGCCCGCGCACGTACGGCTTTGTCACCTCCACGCATTTCGGGTCATCCTGCACAAGCTGACCACTGGGCCAATCGGCCGCACAGGGCTGCCGTTCACAGGGGAGTGCGCTCCTTACATACCGCGAGGACAATCGTGCGGTTGATGCTGTTCCACGTCCGAAGGCGCCATTGCCTGCAAGGTCGTCTCGGCGGCTAGGCGGACTGCCAGCCGGCGATCGTCGAGCAACCGCTCCACGTCCACGCGGGCCGGGGCCGCCCGGGCGCCCATTTGCCCGAGAGCCCGCAGCGCGGCCAGGCGGATGCGCGCCGAGGGGTCCTCCAACGCCGCAACGATCTCCGGGAGCATGCCCGGCGAACTGCCCATTGCCGTGATTGCCTCCGCCCGGAGCAGGGGATCCGAGCTGCGCAGCATTTCCAGCAGAATGGGATGGTCGCCACAGGGCAGTTTGCTCAAGGCCGCAACGATGGCGTCCCGCAGGAAATGGTCCGGCCGCATGCGCCGCAGACGGGCCAGCAGCATCGGCGCGGCGAACTGTCCTTCGGGGTCGAGTCGGACCATGAGTTTGACTACCTTCTCCCCAGGCGTGTAAAAACGGACGGTCTGCTCTTTGGGGGCGGGAGACAGGTAACGATCGATCTGCTTGACGATGTTGCGGCGCGTGGCCGGGCTCTTCCAGGCGGCCGCTCCCATGATCGCATCGAGCAGCAGTTCACCCTCATCGCCATGGAAGATGTCGCAGCGTATCTCCGCATTCCGCGTCAGGCTGTCGGCGACCACATCGAACGCCGCCTGGTCATTCGGATCGAGCCGCAGGACGGCCACCGCCAGTTCGCGGAGCCGAGCGTCCGCCGGTGTGCCAGCCTGCGACGGGTCGCGAAAGCCCCACTCCGAAGTTTCGCGTCGCGACTGTTTCTCCATACTCACTCGCAGAACCGGCAGCGCCGGAGAGGCTGCAGGCGGGCCGATGCGGCCCAATGCCCAAACGCTCGCGACCACCGGCAAATCGTGCGAGCCAGTCCGAACCGTATCCGCGAGAAAAGCGATCACATCGGGGTCCTCCGGGGCAATCGCTGCAATCGCCCTGGTAGCACTGTCCTTAGCCCGGTGGGGCGAAACGGTGAACAGGGAGTCTTTGACCTCGGGCGGCTTTCGCGCCATGCCCAGCAGGGCCGGCACGGCCGTCTTGGCCGGAGGGCCGATCGCGCCGAGCGACTCGGCCACGTCCTGATGGAAGGCGAAGACGCCTACGTGGCCTACATAGTATGCTTCCGTGCTGTCGAGCAGTTTCGTGAGAACAGGGATCGCCTTCACCGATGCCGGCCCCTGCTTGCCCAGCGCCCGCACCGCCCGGACGCGCACCTCAATGTTCTCATCGTCAAGCGCCCCGAGCAGCGCGTCGACCACTTCGGCGCGCGCGGGATGCACGTCGCCCAGCGCGTCGGCCGCGGCGCAGCGGACCACGTGATGTTCGTCGTCCAAGGCGGCGATCAGTGCGGCCACG
This sequence comes from Thermoguttaceae bacterium, assembly GCA_034005525.1. Taxonomy (GTDB): domain Bacteria; phylum Planctomycetota; class Planctomycetia; order Pirellulales; family Thermoguttaceae; genus PWXP01. Next base: position 17,715 of record JAVEUP010000140.1, read on the forward strand.
GTCGCGTCGGAAAAGCTGCCGATCTTGGCGATTGTCCACGCGGCCATCTGGCGGACCATGTACTCCTCATCGCCTGCCAGCGATTCCCGCAACCTAGGAATGGCCTCTTCCGCGGCCGGTCGGATGTCGCCCAAGGGCCACAGTGCGTGATACCGGATCCGTTCGCTCTGATGGTCCAACGCCGTAATCAGGGACTTCACCGCAGGCGTGCCGATCTTCGTCAATGCCCGGGCCGCATCGTACGTTGCACTTCCAATAGCAATGTTCGTGGAAATGCGGACCAGTTCCGCCTGATCCAGGATTTCGATCAGCACGGGCACGGCCGGCGCCGCGTCGGGACCGATGGCCCCGAGCGTACGAATGCACATGAGGTCAAGCTGCGATACCGGCTGGGCGAACAGCGGCTCCTCATCTTCCTCACTGAGCAGCGCCCGGGTTTGCGTGCGCGCTTCGCTCAGAAGCGCGGTGACCAACGGGACGGCTTCCGCGGCATCCGGCCCAAACCTGTGCAGTTTCTCAAGCTTCCGTTCGATCGTCCACACCAGCCGGTTCTGCTCCCGCACGGTAGCATCGGCAAGGTTGTCAACGTCGGCCTCGAGGGCGGCGAGCAACTCGCCGACTGGGGACGGTTCGCCGGCCCAGCCCGCACGGCCGCCGGAAGAAGCCGGAACAACCAAGCCAGTCACCGTCGCCAACACAAGAGCATAGCGCAACATGGTGGGCCCCCTTCCGACAACGCACGATGGCGATAGTCGGATCGTATTAAGGTGACCGCAGTGTGAGAGTCTGTACCGCATTTTCGACATCGATCCGCAAAGGGGGAGCCCCAGGATTGACAACGCACCCTGCCTGGAATTGCACGTCCCACCCCGCCCCCATTCCTGATGCAGAAGAACCTGAAACAGAGACTGCCCACCACACCTTTGAATCTACCGGGGGCGGCAAGGCGTGTCAACGATGGGACGGCTTGGCAGCGCGACGATATTGGAGAATCGAACGCCTACCGCAGGCCAACCTTACACCATCCGCAAGCCGCGGGGCAGGGCTTCGCCGAAGATGAGGTCTTCTTCGTCGCGTTCGAGGCGGCCGCCGCGCTCGACGAGTTGGACGAAGTGGGCGGGCGCGCCGGTGTCGGCGAGCCAGGTGGAGGTCTTGCGGCGGAGCGGCTCGGGCAGGTCGCGGTAGCGGTCGTCGGTGCGGCGGGCAAGCTCCATGGCAGCAAGCCGCATGGCCGGGGTGGACTCGCGGATCTCCATGACTGCCTTCAGCCAGCCCGAGGCCGCAGCCGGCGGGACGACACAGTTCAGCGGCCCGTACACCGGCTGCCGGGCGCCGATGCGGCCGACCGCCCACGCGAGCGGCTCGCGGACGGGCTCGAACTTGCGTTTCGGCAGCAGCTCGGCCAGCATTTGCCCCAGCGCGGTTTTCGTTTCAACCGGCAACAGTTCCAGGCCGCCGAGCAGCCGCCACAGTTCGGCCGTTTCCTGGGGGCGGAGGCCCAATTCGCCGCCGCGGCCCTTGCCTGCGGTGACTTGCCGGTGCATGGCGCGGACGGGCCCGAGCAGTGGATCGGCCACCGCCTGCTGCTGGCCCGACGTCAGGCCGCCTGCGATGCGGCGCCAGAGAATCCAGCCCTCGTTGCGGATTTGCGGCGAGGCGTGAGCCAGCTTCCCCTGCACAAGGCGCCACGTTTCGGCCACGCGCCAGTCGTCTACGGCCAGGCCGTAACCCGGGCGCAGGGCAAAGCCCAACAGGTTTAGCCAGCGCGCTTCATGCACCGGGCTCGTGCGGCGTCCGGCCTCGCATTCGACCAGCGATTCCCAAATCCGCCGCAGCAGCGAGGCGGGCCACTGCTCGCGCGAACTGCCGATCACCTCGCTGAGCCGGCGGACCAGGTTCTGCGGCCTCTCGCTCCCCCCGGGGCCAAAGGTGCCCTCAATCGCCTGCCGGCAGGCTTGCCAGGTGTCTTCGTCGACGATGCCTTCCTGTTCGGCCCGGCCTTCGTGGGCGACGGCGTCGGTCTGCGTGGCGGCGCGCACGTCGAACTCCAATCGCCAGCGGTTGCGCGTGCCGGGCTCGGAGCACCATAGCTCCAACGTGCCGATTTCGCTCAGGCCGGCGTTCAGACGGACGCCAAGGCGTTCCGCGTCGCTCCGGCCGCGCGTCTTTAGCACGGTGCGGATCGGCGGCAGAGCGGTCAGCTTCTCGGGGTCGAAGGGCAGCAGTTCGCCCGCCTTGTCGGTCAGTCGCGTGCTGGAGACGTACAGCGGAAACTCGACCGGCTGGTCGACCAGAAGCTGGAACTCGCGGTCGAGCTGGACCTGCTGCCCGGGCTCGACCCCCGCGGGCACGAGGCACAATGCGTGCGCGGCGGCGCCGGCCGGCCCGGTTCCTTCGACGCCGACGTAGTAGGTCCGCGCCAACCCGGCAGCAATGCGCACTCCCTCGCCGCGGCGCACCAGCCCGAAGTAGGCGGCGCCTCGGGCCACGGCCAGGTCGAGCCGGTCGTTGCGCAGCACCACCGGCTGCCAGTCGCCGGTCGTGCCGCTGAACCAATCGGAAATGACGCCCAGCAGCCGCCCGCGCAGTTCGGGCGAGTTGAACACGGCGCCGTTGAACAGCACGAGGTCGGGCCGCGCCGGATCGTGCCCGGCGGCAGGCTCCGGCTCGTGCTGCTCCGCTCCTGCGTCCCGGTGGACCGCGAGGAAGTTGCCGAGGTAGCGAGTGATCGCCGCATCGGGTGCATAGGGCAGCCCAAACTCCTGGAATCCGGAAACCCGGCTGTGAGGCCGCTCGCCCAGCGCAACCGGCGGAAAGAATCCCTCGACCAGCAGTTCGCGAGCCTCGTCGCGAGTCACTTCGATTTGCTGGCCGGCGCCGATTAGCCGCGCACTGCGACCGGGGAGATGGACGGTAATCCGCTGCGGCGGGTTCTCTCCCAGCAACGTCTCCTTGGCCTGCCGGCACGCACGCACGAGCACCGCCCACTGGCCCGGTTCGAGCCGGCCGCCGTTGGTCAGGCGGGCTTCCAGGTGCCGGGCAAGAGCCAGGTCGAAGTTATCGCCGCCGAGGATCAGGTGTTCGCCGACGGCGACGCGGTGGAATTGCACCTTGCCGCCTTCGCCGCGGCGCACGCGGATGAGCGTGAAGTCGCTGGTGCCGCCGCCGATATCGCACACGAGAATCTTCTGGCCCGGCGCCACGTGCCGGTCCCAATCGTCGCGATGCCGGTCGATCCAGGCGTAGAACGCCGCCTGCGGCTCTTCGATGAGCACCACGCGCGGCAGTCCCGCCCGGTGGGCCGCTTTGACCGTCAGTTCGCGGGCGACCTCGTCGAACGAGGCGGGTAGGGTGAGCACGACGTCCTGCTGCGCGAGCGGATGGCCCGGGTGTTCGTGGTCCCACGCGCGGCGAATGTGCCCGAGGTACCGGGCGCTGGCTTCGATGGGCGAGAGCTTTTCGACGTCGTCGGCCCCCTGCCACGGCAAGATGGCCGCGGTGCGGTCGACGCCCGAGTGGCACAGCCACGACTTGGCCGAGACGATCAGCCGGCCGGGCACCTTGGCGCCGTGGTCGCGTGCGAAGACGCCGACGGCATGGCCCGGATCGGCGTCGTGCCATCCGCATCGCAAGGCCCCGGGACCGAACTCGGCCGCGGCGGCCTCGTAATGGAACGACGGGAGCGTTTCACGCCGTTCGATCACTCCCGCTTCGACCACCTGCGGCACCGCGAACGTTTCAATCGTCCTCGGCTGCCGGTCCGTATCGACGAAGCACACCGCCGAGTTGGTCGTGCCAAGATCGATTCCCACGATAAAGCGTCGAGGGAGAGCATCGTTAGTCGTTTGTGTAGGCAATTCGGCCGTTTCTTGCGGTTGTAATTGTCACCAGCGATCGACTCTTGACGATTCGCGGGAGATTCTGCGCAATACGATACGCCGGGGAAACTGGTTCGAAAGAACCCGGCCCATCATCGGAAAAGATGCCAGAACCACGCCATCCCGTCAACCCCCCAACGATTAATTGCGACCTTTTCGGGTCGGCGTTACCACAATGGTCCAGGACAAACTGCATGCCGGGGCAGGTGTCGACCAGCTCAACCTGCGTGAATTGCCGAGTTAAACGCAGGAGCCGCAATCGCGCTCTTCTGTCTCGAGGTGCCGACGGCTTTACCCGGTGGAAGGCACAACGGCGTGTTTCTGCTACATTCAGTAGTTCCAAATTTTGCTGAAAACGTCGGATGTGTCAGAAGGTATTGCGTGGCCAGAGGTTACGTCGAGGATGCGTTGCGTGATTCCCAT
>JAVEUP010000141.1:0-21069 GCA_034005525.1 Thermoguttaceae bacterium
AGGTCGCGGGCTGTGAATCAGCTTGGTTGCGGCTTGTGCAGACCCACCAATGACCCACGCGACCTTGACCCACCCTACGTATATGAATAATCCGGGTTAGTCGCAAGAAACGGCGAGAAAACGAGAGACAATGCCGCTGCCGGGTTGATCGCGGACGCCTGCGGTGGTATCTTGTGCAACCAAGGGGGTAGGCCTGTTGTGCCGGAACGGTCCTCCCGGTCCTGCATTGAAGTGGTGTCTGTTCACCAAGAACGGCTGCGAGTGCTCGGCGCTCGGAAACGGTTCGATGACTGCCCGTCGTTGTCTGCAAATTGGCTTGTTGGTGGATACCGCGACCGATTGGGGACGGCGCATGATCCGCGGCATTGGCCGCTATGCCACGCAGCAAGGAGGTTGGGATATCTGGCTGGAAGAGCGCTGCCAGCACGCGCCCGGTCGTCTTCCGCCTGGGTGGCGAGGGGATGGCGTCATTGCTCGCGTGGCCGACCGCGCCATCGCCCGCTACCTCGCAGGCGTGCCCGGCGTGGTGGTCAATGTGTCGGCAGCCCGCATTCCGGGCGTCGACTTTCCTACTGTCACGGCCGACGTCTCGGCGGCGGCGAAGTTGGCTGTTCGGCATCTTCTGGACCAGGGCTTCCGGCACTTCGGCTACTTCGCGCCGTTGGGGGTCTCGTACGTCGACACGCACTACCACGGTTTTGTGGAATGCCTGGACGAGGCCGGCTTGGACTGCTCCCTGTTTCCCGCCCGCCGCGGCCGAGGCGAGAAAGCCATGTGGTTGAGGCAGCAGGAGGCACTCGAACAATGGCTCCAGGACCTTCCCAAGCCGGTTGCCGTCGTCACGTGGACCAGCGAGCGGGGTCGCGAAGTGCTCTACGCCTGCCGGGCACTGGGCTTGCTGGTGCCCGAGCAGGTGGCGGTCATGGGCGGCGACGAGGACAGCCTGCTGTGCGAGACGTGCAATCCTCCGCTGTCGGGCGTGGAATTGACTTCGGAGCAAATAGGCTACGAAGCGGCTGCCTTGCTCGACCGGATGCTGCACGGCGAACAACGACCGAAAGAACCGATTCTCATCGAGCCCACCCGCGTCGTCGTGCGGCAGTCGACCGACACCCTGGCCATCACCGACCCCGATTTGGCGCGGGCGGTCGCCTACATCCGGGCTCACGCGGCAACACCCATCCAGGTGGGCGACATCCTGCGTGAGGTGGCGGTTTCCCGGAGTTGGCTGGAACGCCGCTTCCAGGAGGTTCTCGGCCGCAGTCCGGCCGAAGAGATCCGGCGCGTCCGAATCGAACGCACCAAACGGCTGTTGGCCGACACGGACCTGTCGATTCCGCAAATTGCCGCCACTTCCGGGTTCAACTCGCGCGAATACCTGGCACATGCGTTCAAGCAAGCCACCGGCCTGACGCCGCGCGAGTTCCGCAACCGGTCCCAGGGCCGATAGGGGCCCGCGAATGAATGGCCGGCCACTGTTCGGGCGGCGCGGTCTACTCCGGCCGGGTGAGCACGATGCGGCTGTCGGCCACGGAGCAGCCTTCGCCGCGAGGGTGGACGATCAGGGGGTTGATGTCGACTTCGGCAATCTCGGGATGGTTGCAGAGCATTTCCGAGAGGCGCATCAGGGCGCGCACGATGCTGTCGATGTCGCATGGCGGGTTGCCCCGGAAGCCGTCGAGTACCTCGAACGAACGAATCTGGCGGACCATGCGCTCGGCCGAGATTTGCCACATGGGGGCCAGGCGGAAGGAGACGTCCTTGAGCACCTCGACCAGCGTCCCGCCGAGGCCGAACATCATCAGCGGTCCGAAACGCTCGTCGCGGCTGGCGCCCAGGATGACCTCGACGCCTTTCGGCGCCATTTGCTCGACGAGAATCCCCTCGATCTTGGCATCGGGCATGGCCCTGTGGACGTTCTCGACAATCCGCGCATAGGCGGCGGCGGCTTCCTCGGGCCCTTCGATGCCGAGGATCACCCCGCCGGCATCGACCTTATGGACCACGTCGGGCGACATGACCTTCAAGACGACCTTGCCCCCGATCGATTCGGCAATTCGCCCGGCTTCCTCTGGATTGTGGGCAACCTCGCTCTTCAGAAGCGGCAGCCCGTAATAGCCCAACAACGGCCGGCATTCGGCCTGATGAAGGTAGCGGCGGGGCGAGGAATCGAGCATCTTTTGGATGAACGACCGGGCTTCATCGACCTTCAGCCCGTCGAGCTTCGGGGTCTCACGGCGTGGAATTTCCTGCAACTCGACGAGTCGTGCCGCGGCGGCCAGGCTGCGCACGGCGTCTTCAGGAAATGCGTAGTTGGGCACGCCCCCGCGGCGTAGAACGTCCACGCCGGGCGCCACGTCCTTCGCTCCCATGAATGCACAAACCACCGGCTTGTCGATTCCGGCGACCGCTTGCGGCACGATGGCCGCCGTCTGCTCGATGTCGGTCATCGATTGCGGTGTGAGAATGACGACGCCCATATCGACGTTGTCGTCTTCCAGCACCGTATGCACCGCGGCCTTGTAACGGTCGTGGCGGGCATCGCCGATCACGTCGATTGGGTTGCGCAAGGCGGCCGTAGCCGGGAGCGAGGCACGCAGCCTGACCGTGGTTGACTCGCTCAATTCCGCCAGTTTCAACCCGTGTCGGACCGCGGCGTCGGTGGCCATGATACCCGGCCCGCCGGCGTTGGTAATAATGGCCACCCGGTTGCCGCGAGGGAGCGGCTGGGTGGTGTACAGCGCGGCGTAATCGAACAATTCGGCAATGGTGTCGACCCGCTGCACGCCGCTTTGGATCAGCAATGCATCGTACACCGAATCGGAACCGGCCAGCGAGCCGGTGTGGCTGCTGACCGCCTTGGCGCCTTCCGGCGAGCGGCCCGACTTCAGGCACAGCATGGGCTTGCCCGTCTTCCAGAAGATATCGCGGACTTTTTCGATAAACCGCCGCCCGTCGCTGATGTCTTCCAGGTACATGGCAATCACGGAGGTCTTCTCGTCGGTGGCCAGGTACTCCAACAGGTCGACTTCGTTGACGTCGGCCTTGTTGCCGAAGCTGACGAACTTGCTGAAGCCCATGTGCCGCTCTTCCGCGTAATCGAGCACCGAAGTGCACAAGGCCCCGCTTTGCGAAAGAAAGGCCAAGTTGCCGGCCGCGGGCATCTTGCGGCCGAACGCGGCGTTCATTGAAACGGCCGGGTCCGTATTGATCACCCCCAGGCAGTTGGGCCCGATCAACGGAACGTCGGCCTCGCGCACACAATCGCGGAGCCGGGCCTCGCGCCGGGCGCCCTCGGCCCCGATTTCCTTAAACCCGGCCGAGATGACAATGAAACCCTTGACTCCCTTCGCAATACCCTCTTCGACCACCGATTGCACCGTGTCGGCTCGGACGATGACCACGGCCAGGTCCACCGGCGCCGGAATGTCGCTAAGAGACGGGTAGGCATGGACCCCCAATACGTGAGGGCTCTTCGGGTTCACCGGATAGACCGACCCGTTGAATCCGGAAAGCAGCAGGTTGCGGAATATATCGTTCCCGACCGTGCTTGGCCGCGTGGAAGCGCCGATAACGGCCACGGACTGAGGGTGAAAGACATCAGCAAGCTTGGCATTACGTTCTTTGACGGTCATGGAAAGGGTATTCTCCTGGTGCTTTCGTGCAAACGGTGGCGGAACCGGGGCGGCTGCTGGGCGAGTGGTGGAAGCGAACGTGCCGCTTGGCCCGTTTGGTGGCAGATTTCACTCTTCCGCTCACCCAACCGTGCAAGCGATTGGGGATTGATAATCTCGCATTTATCGCACGCCGAGGCCCGATTGGCAACCCCTACAGTTGTCTGACCCGCCGCGCCGCAACATAGAAGGCCACGCCTGGCGATCCCGGGATTCGGCCGATCTGCCTCTCCGTCGGACTTGGCCATAAGGCGGAGCTGCGTGCATCGGAATTGCAGCGCGCCTGCCAACACGTATGGACGCAGACTGGCGTCCGGGCTAGAATGCCCAAAGCGTTCCCCCTTGTCCAGCATGAGAGGAGAACCCATGGTTTCTCACCGCTTCTTCGCGGGGCTGGTCGCTGCTTCGAGCGCGCTCCTACCGGTCTATGGCGGCCTGCCGGCCCACGGGCAGCCGCAACCTCCGCCGTACGACGCGGCCAATGCCCCGGAGGCCGTTGCTGCTGTCTTTGGTAAGGGGTGGCTGCCGTTCACGAGCGGCGTGGGACGATTCCGGGCGTGGTTCCCGGGCGAACCGCGGGAGACGCTTGACCAGACGGCCCACGGCATGCTGAAGGGTCGTTACCGCTCCTCCGACAAGGAGCGGGAAATACTCTTCAGCGTCGGTTTCCACATGCTGTCCGAGCAAACTCGAAAGGGACTTGCCACGGAGGAAAAGGGGTTGGAGTTCGCCCAAAAGGTTTTTGCCGGCAACGGCAAGCTGCTCTCGTCGCGACACGCCGACCTTGCCGGGCACAAGTGCGTACACGTGGAACTCCAAGCCCCGAATGGACTTGTAGTGTGCGCGAGGCTGCTCATTCATGACGGCGTGCTCTATCACTGCGTTGCCGCGGCCACGCCGGAAATCCTCAAGCGGCATGCCAGGGTGATCGACGCATACTTCAACTCCTTCGAGCCGTCGGCCGAGCCGTTCCGAGCCTCGGCGGCGGAGGTGCCCGAACCGCTCCGCCGATTGTGGACGGCCGTTCTGGAGTTTCGCGGCCGATGCGTCAAGCAAGGCACCGAGGGCTGGCAGGCTTTCGCAAGTCCGGCAGTGCAAAATCGGCTGAAGCTGCTGGACGAGCAACTCTGGATCGAAGCCGACAGCGACACTGGTTGGTCGTACTTCTTCTCCGGAGCGTTGTTCAACATGGGGCATCCGTCGGCGAAAACGCCCATCGTCGGTTTCTACCACCCGTGGAGCGACGTTTGGATCCTCACGCAGTGGCACATCGAGCCCGAGCCCAAGATCACCGACGTGGAGGTTCTGCTGGGCGATTGGTTCCGGCAACGCGGGCAGCCACCATTCGATGTCTGTCCGGACTGGCTCTGCCGCAAGGGTTTCTGGAGTGAGCAATTGCTCCGTGCAACGGTCGAGAACGTCCGGGAGTTCGACCGCCTCATGTACGGCAAGGAAACCTGGTGGAAGGCCCTGAAACTGGCCGACCAGAAGACGCTGTTGGATGAGGCCAACTACCCAATCGCCGCACTCAGGCTCCGAACGGCCTTGCTCCGCAGTGATGAACTGACCGTTGGCGACAAGGAAGAGCCAGTACTGGAACAACTGGTCGCGGCAGGTAAGGGGTTTCTGCGTTCGGGCCTTGCCGGTGAACTCGAACCGGTGTTGCGGGGTGCTTCGCTGACGAACTCCGGCACGGTCGAAGTGCTCCGCGCGATGCCGGCGGCGACCTTCGCGAGCATGGCGCCCGCCTACTGGCTGGCCGACAAGAGGCATGCGGCGGCGTTCCTCGTTCCCGAGATGAACCCCGACTTCTGCCTCGTGTTGACCTTCTCGCGCCAGCCCGATTCACTGAAGCTCGAACGCGTCGACATGCTCCATTTCCCGACCGCCTACGAGCTTGTCGAGACGAAGGCCGTGCAACTGAAGAGGGACGAATGATGTGGACTCGCGCGTTGCTGCTACTGTGGATTCTGAGTGTTGTTCCGGCTTCTGCCTGGAGTGAGCCTGCGGCGCCGGAGGAACGGCCGGCCGATTCGCAGGAACAGGCGGGGAGTCACGGCTGGCTGGGCACGGGAACGAGTACGGCTGCGGGCGAGGTGAAGAGCCGGCTCGACAAGATTCCGAAATACCGCGCGAGGGATTTCGATCGGATTCGGTACGGAAATCACTCCGCCCGTAAGCAGCTTGCCGTCAAGGCCAATAGGCTGGTCGACACGCTCCGCCAGTCGCCGGGGGCAAAGGTGCTGGCCCCTGGGGCATACGTGGCGGGCAGCCTTGCCCGCGCAACCGGCCATCTTTGTGAAGGCGACGCGCGCGGTGCGGCGGTTGCGCTGACCGATTCGACGTCGCAAGGGTTGACGGCGGCGGGCGGGGCGGCGGTTGGCGCGAAAGTATTTGCGGCGGTCGGGCTGTCGGTGGGCGGCCCGATCGGCGGGGTAATCGGCGGGGCGGTCGGCGGCGTGTGCGGCGGGGTGGCTGCCGCGCTGGGGTACGACGCGTACCTGTCGCCTGTGGTTACCGGGGCGGCCGAGGCCGCGTTGCCGGAAGCCGAGGTCGACTATGTTGAGAAGGCGCGCGAGACCCGGCGCGACTTCTTCATCGACAAGGCGAAGGAGGCTGCACGTGTGCGCGAGGCATCCCTGCTGTCCGAGTACGGCATGACGCGTGTCCCGACCGACGAACTCCTGCTCGAACGCGATATCCGTGACCTGCTGCCGCCTGAGGCGTTATCGCCTGCGCGGCTCATCCCGGAAACCTGCACCGTTCGAACGTGGAACTCGGAAGGCAATTACCCGATGATCTTGCACATTCGCGACAATCACGTCACGGCCAAGACGGGCGAGAGCCTTCCCGCGGGGACACCCGCCGGCACGTTCACGGGCACGATGAGCGAAGACGGGCGCGTGATGAAGGGTTCGTGGCGGATGTCCGATGGCAGTTCGTCTACGGAGACATGGCGATTTCAGTCCGACAACCGAGTGCATCTTTCCATAACATGGTACCACACAACCCCAAAGCCGTCGTCGTCGCAGGGCACGCTTACGATTTCTTGGCACTTGGTTGGAAAGGACTGAGCGGTTGGCGGGTAAGGTGAAACCGCCTTCGCATATGGTAAGAAAGAACCAGGCGCAACTACCCGTGGGCGCGGGCACGCCGCGCCGCGACATAGAAGGCCACGCCTGCCAGTCCGAAGATGTAGCCAATTCCACCCACAAGGTCGCGTAACCGGGTGCGGTGTTCGTATTCGGCCAATTGCTGGCGCAGGGCCGAAAGCTGGTTGCGGATTGCCGCCAATTCGACCACTGTCGTTCCGGTTGCGGGCGATGGGGACGGGAGCGCCGCCGGTGCGGGATCGGTCGGCACAGCTTCGTCTGGCTCGGCGTGTTCCGCCGGATCGACGTGCGCACCCGGCGCCGGAAGCGAGGCGGAAAGCTCCTCGGCACGTACACGGAACTCGGCCCCGTGCCCGTCCTCCGTGGCCGCCAGCAGCCGGTAGTCGCAACGGAAGGGCGCCGGCAGGGTGAAGGCGCCCTGGGCATCGGTCCGTGTCTGGCCCAGCTTCCGGCCCTCCGGATCGAAGGCGGTAACCTGGATGTCCTTTGCCGGGCTTCCGCCGTGGAAGTACGCCTTGCCGCGAATCAATGCCCCGTCGCCCTCGGCAAACAAGTGCAGCGAATGCGCCGCCGCAGGCGTTCTGCAAGTCAGCAGCGTCAATGCAAGGGCGAACAGCAGCGTTCCCCTGCGGGCACGTTCAGTCACAGGGCACCTCCGCAGGCACGGGTTGGAGCAACTCGGCGTCGAGCAATTCGGGCCGGACCTTCCGCAACAGCACGACAACGCTGCCGGTTACCAGGCCCTCGACCACGGCAAGCGGAAGATGCCCAAGGAACATGGCCAGGCCAAACGGCTGGAACTGGCTGCCGGCCGCGCTGAGCGTTGCTGCATTGAGAAGCCCGCCGAACAGGATGGCCGTAGCCCCGGCCGCTGCGCCCACGGTGAACACGAACGCTTCGTTCGGGCTGCGCACCGGCCGGCGGAACAGGTAGTAACAGGCAACCGCGGGAGCTGCCATGATAAACGTATTCACCCCGATCGTGACCGGCCCGCCGAATGAGAACATTACGGCCTGCAATACCAGTGCCACGAGAATTGCCGGGAATGCAGCCCAGCCCAGCACCAGGCCCATCAGCCCCGTCAGCAGCAGATGTTCCGACGTGGGGCCGATCGGCACGTGGATTGTTGAGATGACGAAGAAGGCGGCGCTGAGGACCGCAACGCGCGGAATGCGCTGGTGGTCGAGTTGCCACAGTCCGAGCGCCGTCCCGCCTGCGGCCAACAGGGCCCCCGCGGCCAGGACCTGCCTGCCCTCGGTGGTTGCTGCAAGAATGCCTTCGTAAATGTGCATGGTGAACCAGTCAACGTTTCGGCAACTCAACCGCTTGCACCCAAATCAGCCCGCCAAGCTCAACTTCGACCGGCTCGCCTGCGGGATTGGGCATCTTCTCGTCGGCATCGACCAGGGCGGCGAATCCCCACCAGCCGGCCCACGGGATCGTATAGCTGAACACGCCGTGTGCGTCGGCCTTCACGACCTGGGTCACCAGGGCGTCGTTGGGTGGCTGGACCTTCCCGTCGCGGTTGAGGAACTCCACTTCCACCTCGGCGAACGGCACCGGCTTGCCGTTGTGGCGGACGATGCCGCGGAACGCGTTGCCCGCCCAAAGGGCGTAGGGCCGCACGAGCGGCTCGATTTCGACCGGCAGCCCGACCATCCGGTCCCAACCGCCCCCGCCGCCCATCACATCGACGACCACCTTCGTATAGTGGATCAGCATCTTCTGTTCGGCCGGCTCCCAGTATGGGGCGGGCTCCAGGTAGAACACGTGATCGCCCGGCTGGCGGAACCGGTACTCTGCCCGGAATGCATGCTTCCCGTCCACCGAAAGCGGCTGCAACTGGGGCAGCAGATCGGTTGGCTCCTCGCCCACCATGACTCCGAAGCGTCGCGGCGGCCCCATGTCCATGACCGGGCCGTTCTCCATCGGGTGGGTGAAGACCAATTCAAGCCGGATGCCCCGGTCATCGTCCGGGCCAACCACATCGGTGTGGGGCAACAGCACCTGGAAGTGAGCTGCAGCTCCCCCGGCCGAGCAAGCAACGATGATCAAGAAGAGCAACGGCAGCAAGCGTTTCATGGTAACTTCACCTCCACCAGGAATAATACCAATTCGCGACGAGTAATACAAGCACCTTCCGCCGGCCACTGGTCCGCATTATTCATGTATGGGACAAGGTCGTGCAAGTTCTTGGTGGGCCTGCGCAAGCCGCGCCCGGGGTGGTTTGTACGTCGTGCGCTGGAAGCAGGCCCGGCCAAGCGACCGAAGGCCCACCAGGGTCTTGGCTTGCTTGTCACCACATCGTCACGAATAATCCGGGCTGGTCCGTACGGGTCCGTACGTAGAGCGAGGCCTCCTCGGCGAACGGTGCATGGAGGGTCGCGATTAAGTATCATTGGAAGGGGACATTTTCTTCCATTCCCCCGTTCGGGACGATACACTGAAGGGGTGCTATTGGTCTTTGCGTGGAGAATGCCCGGCCAAGCAAACCTGTTTGGCCCATTTCCGGCCTCCCGTTGGTCGGCCTCGGTTCATTCGCCGTGCAAACCTCAATAATAACCCTGCCCCTGTCTTTCTCTCCAAAGGAGCCCCCCATGTTCTTGAAGCATCTGTCGATCGGCACGGTAATTTGGGCCGCCACGGTGACGGGCGTATGCCTGGCGGAGCCGCCGCTTAGGGCGCTGATTATCGACGGCCAGAACAACCACGACTGGAAGAACACGACTCCGCTGCTGAAGAAGCCGCTCGAAGAGACCGGGCTGTTCGCCGTCGACGTGGCCACCTCGCCGCCGCAGGGCGAGGACATGAGCGGTTTCCGGCCGCAGTTTGGTGACTACGACGTGCTCGTAATGAACTACACGGGCGACGACTGGCCGGAAGAAACCCGGAAGGACCTGGAGCAATATATGGCCGGCGGCGGGGGGATGGTCGTGGTCCACGCTGCATCCAATGCCTTCCCTCGCTGGGATGCGTACAACGAGATGATCGGCCTGGGCGGCTGGGGCGGGCGAAACGAGAAGAGCGGGCCCTGGGTCTACTGGCAAGACGGAAGGATTGTACGCGACGACTCGCCCGGCCGCGGCGGCAGCCACGGCCGCCAATTCCCCGTGCAGGCGACCGTGCGCGTGCCCGATCACCCCATCACGCGCGGCTTGCCGGAGAAGTTCATGCACGGCGTGGAGGAATTGTACGACCGCCTGCGCGGGCCGGCGAAGAACCTGACGGTGCTGGCCACGTCGTTCGCGCCGGAGGAGATGGGCGGCTCGGGCCGGGAGGAGCCGGTATTGATGACCATCCGCTACGGCGAGGGTCGCGTCTTCCACACGGTGTTCGGGCACGCGCCGCCGCAGCACAAGAGCGTGGCGTTCATTGCGACGCTCCAGCGGGGCGCCGAGTGGGCTGCCACCGGCAAGGTCACCCAGCCCATTCCCGACGACTTCCCCACTGCCGATGAGGCGATGGTCCGGCCATAGCGTGCCCGTGGTGTAACCCTTGCGAAAATCCTGGCCAGACGATACCCCAACCCAAGGAACGTACAACGTGGAGTCGAAGCGGCAGTTGCTTAGCGGAAACGAGGCCGTGGCGTGGGCGGCGAAGGATGCCGGCGTGCGATTGGGTGCGGGGTACCCCGGTACACCCTCGACCGAGATCCTTGAAGCTCTTGGGGCCCTGGGCGGCCCGGCCGAGTGGTCGCCCAATGAAAAGGTTGCCCTCGAAGTGGCCCTCGGCGCTGCCTACGGCAACGCCCGCGCCCTGGTCACCATGAAGCACGTTGGCCTGAACGTGGCGGCCGACCCGCTGTTCACCGCCGCTTACACGGGCGCGCCCGGCGCTCTAGTAGTCGTGGTGGCCGACGATCCCGGCATGGCGTCCAGCCAGAATGAACAGGACAGCCGCCGCTATGCCGTTGCCGCCGGCGTGCCCATGCTGGAACCGGCCGATTCGCAAGAAGCCTACTCGATGACGATCGAGGCCATGCATCTCGCTGAGCAATGGTTGCTTCCCGTGTTGCTGCGTCTGACGACGCGGGTGAGTCACTCGAAGTCGATCGTGGTTCGAGGAGAGCAGGCGGCTCCGCCGCCGGTCGGTTTTGTTCGCGACATTCCCGGGCGGGTGATGGTTCCTGGGCACGCGCGGCAGGCACATCGGCGGCTGCGCGAGAAGCTCCGCCAGGCGGCCGCCTGGTCCGAAACACCTGGTTGCGGTACCCGCCTCTGGAATGGTCGCGGAGGCCCAGTCTCTTCGCATCCTCTGGGCATCGTGGCCGACGGCGTGGCCGTGTTGCACGCCCGCGAGGCCGCTCCCGAGGCCGCCGTGTTGCAGGTTCGCATGGTGCATCCGCTGCCGATCGAGGCGATCCGCCAATTCGCCCATTCCGTCGAGCGGTGCGTGGTGATTGAAGAAGGCGATCCGGTCCTTGTCGACGCCTGCCGCGCGGCCGGCATTCTCGTGGCCGGCAAGCCGGAGCCGTTTCGCTTCGGCGAGTTGAACGTCGGTCGGGTCCGCCGCATCCTTGCGGGCGATACGAGCCCCGAGCCCATGCCGCCGGCCGGCAAGCCGCCACAGCTTTGCGCCGGCTGCCCGCACCGGACCGTATTCAACCTCCTTCGCGACATGCAGTGCATCGTCTCGGGCGATATCGGCTGCTATACGCTGGGCGCCCTGCCGCCGTTCGACGCGATGGATACCTGCGTGTGCATGGGTGCCAGCATTGGCGTTGGGCTTGGCCTGCGCCACGTGCTGCCCGACGAAGAGGCGCGCCGCGTGGTCAGCGTCATTGGTGATAGTACCTTCATCCACAGCGGGCTGACGGGCATTGCCGAAATGGTGTACAATCCTCCGCCAACCGGCCACGTGGTCATCATCCTCGACAACGAAACCACTGCTATGACGGGGTTGCAGGAGCACCCCGGCACGGGTCGCAACTTGTGTCACGAGCCTGCGACCCGGCTGGTCCTGGAAGACGTGTGCCGCGCCATGGGCGTTCCGAACGTCGTGGTGATCGATCCAGGGAAGGAGCAGGTGCGTCTGGCGGAAACGCTGGGCCGGGCATTGCGGGAGGGCGGCCTTTGGGTTGTCGTTGTGCGGCGGCCCTGCCTGCTGTCGACCATCCGGCAGAAGAAGGCCGAGGTGCAGTCATGAAAGCGTACAACATCGCCATCGCCGGCCTGGGCGGCCAGGGGATCATCACGGCGTCCGACATCCTGGCCGATGCCGCGTTTCGTGCCGGGTACGACGTGAAGAAGGCCGAGGTGCATGGAATGAGCCAGCGCGGCGGCTCGGTGAACACCGACGTTCGTTTCGGCCGGGAAGTGCTCAGCCCCATGGTGCCCGACGGCCAACTCGACGCCCTGGTGCTCGTCGACGAGACGCAAGAGCCGGTGAACCGGCATCGGCTCCGGCCGGATGGGTGCCTGATCGGGCCTGCGGCCGTCGCCAACATGGCCCTGCCAAACCCGAAGACCCTGAACGTGGCCCTGCTCGGGTTGCTCAGTGCACAGTTGCCCCTGCCGATCGAGGCATGGCACGAGGCCATTCGTCATGCGCTGCCTGAGAAGGCGCACGCCGCAAACCTCGGCGCCTTCGACCTCGGGCGCCGCCACGGGGAGACGGCGAATGGTGAGTCATGAAGGCGCAGGGTGGGTCGAAAAACGAGATCCACCAAGAGAAATCCGACACGATGGGTCTCGGTCCTCGACCCATCCGACAAACTCTTCAAACCCCAACATGCAGACGGTACGGGAACCTTCATGCACGACCAATGGAACGACGCCAATAGCCCCGTCCATCCGGCCAGCGCGGCCGATTACCTGCCGGTCAAGCGACTGCGCCAGTTGCAGAGCCATCGGCTGCGTGCGGCCGTGGCGCGCGCGTACGAGCACGTGGCGCTGTTTCGCACCCGCATGGAAGCGTGCGACCTGACGCCTGACAAGGTCCAGTCACTGGCCGATCTGTCCAGGCTGCCCTTCACGGTCAAGACCGACCTGCGCGATACCTACCCGTTCGGCCTGGTTGCCGGCCCGCTGGGCGACGTGGTCCGCCTGCACGCCTCGAGCGGCACGACCGGCAAACCGATTGTCGTCGCCTACACGGCCAACGACATGGCCGTGTGGACGTCGGTCATGCTGCGCACTTTCGCCGCCTGCGGGCTGCGCCGCGGCGACATCCTTCAGAACGCCTACGGTTACGGGCTGTTCACCGGCGGGCTGGGTGCGCACTACGGGGCCGAGGCGCTGGGCGCCACGGTCATCCCGATTTCCGGCGGCAACTCGGAACGGCAGATCATGGTCATGCGCGACTTCGGTTCGACCGCCATCTGCTGCACGCCCAGCTACTTCTTGCACCTGACCGAGGTCGCCGCCGCCCAGGGGATCGACATGCGGGCGCTGCCCTTACGCGTGGGCGTGTTCGGGGCGGAACCGTGGACGGAGGCCATGCGTGCGCGGATCGAGGCGGAAAGCGGAATTCGCGCCTACGATATCTACGGCCTGTCCGAGATTATCGGGCCGGGCGTGGCCAGCGAATGCGAACAGCAGTGCGGCCTGCACGTGTTCGAAGATCATTTTCTTCCCGAGATTATCGATCCCGATTCCGGTAAGGTTCTGCCCGACGGCGAACTGGGTGAGTTGGTACTCACCACGCTTACCAAGGAGGCCATGCCAATGCTCCGTTACCGCACACGCGACATCACGCGGATCGTGCCGGAACCGTGCCCCTGTGGCCGGACCTTGCGGCGGATCGAACGCATCGGCGCCCGCAGCGACGACATGCTCATCATTCGGGGCGTGAACGTATTCCCGTCGCAAATCGAGGCGGCGCTGTTGGCAGTCGAGTCGGCATTGCCGCACTACCGGATCATCGTCACTCGCGAGAACGGCTTGGACCAGCTCGAAGTGCAGGTCGAGGTGACCGCCGAAATGTTCGGCGACGAAGTCCGGTCCCTGGAACGGCTCCGCGGGCGTCTTTCCGATGCCCTGTTCCACACGCTGGGAATCCGCGCCAAGGTAGTCCTGGTCGAACCGCAAACGCTTCAACGCAGCGAGGGCAAGGCCCAACGCGTCGACGACCGGCGCAAGCTGACGTAGACTCAACAAGGAAGCTCGCTATGAAGATTCATCAACTGTCGCTATTCATGGAAAACAAGCCCGGGCACCTCAGTGCCATCTGCCGCACCCTGGCCGGCGCCGAAATCAATATCGTCACGCTTGCACTGGCCGATACCCAGCAGTTCGGCATTCTCCGACTCGTCGTCGAGCAGTGGGAGCGAGCGCGGGAGGTTCTGGAACAGGCCGGATTTGTGGTGAATGTACGGCAGGTGGTGGCAATCACGGTCGACGACCAGCCGGGCGGCATGGCAGAATTGTTGGACATACTCGGCCCAAGCGGCGTGAACATCGAGTACATGTATGCCTTCACCACTCGCCGCGACGGCAAGGCCGTTCTCGTCTTTCGATTCGACGATCCGGACCGCGCCATCGAGGCGCTCCAGGCCGCCGGGCGCGACGTCCTTGACCCGATTACACTGTTTGAAGACGGTCCCTCTTGAACGGCTCCACCCGGCCCAAACGCGGGATGGGGGCGCGGCGCGATTCCCGGAACGGACCGGAGGGTGCTTCACAAAGAAGAGCCTCGAACTCCAGGGCGGCCGCATCGCGTCCCGGCTGCTCGTGCAGGGTTCGCACAAAGAGCGCGTGCCGGCCGGGGGCGATCCTGATTTGCCCCCGGATTGCGTTCGACGAAGCAGACGCTATGCTTACGGCACCCGCAGTCAAAGTTGCAGCCGTTCCCGGGGGGGTGGGGTAGTTCCATTTTCGTGGCGTCAGCGGCCGGCCCATTGGCCAAATTGCCCTCTGCGCCGAGAAGACCTGGACAGTTCCCTGGGAACGGTCACTGAAGGCGGCCGTTCGGGGGCCGATCGCCCCCCAGTATTGAAAACAAGGTACCTAACATGGACTGTCACGCGTTTATCGAAGAGCAGGTTGCCGCTATCCGGGAGGCCGTGGGCGAGGGGCGAGCTATCAATGCCCTCAGCGGCGGGGTCGATAGCTCCGTGGTGACCGCACTGGGGCACCGGGCCCTCGGCGACCGGCTTCGGAGCGTGTTCGTCGATAGCGCATTGATGCGCCGGGATGAGCCGCAACAAGTGGTCGGCATGTTCGCCCGAATGGACATCCCCGTCGAGATCATTGACGCCCGTGCCGAGTTCCTCGATGCACTCCGCGGCCTGACCGATCCTGAAGAGAAGCGCAACGCCGTAACGAATACCTTCTACGAGAAGGTGTTCGGCCGGATTGTTCGCGAAAGCGGCGCC
Source organism: Thermoguttaceae bacterium (assembly GCA_034005525.1). Taxonomy (GTDB): domain Bacteria; phylum Planctomycetota; class Planctomycetia; order Pirellulales; family Thermoguttaceae; genus PWXP01. Next base: position 15,102 of record JAVEUP010000141.1, read on the forward strand.
ACGCACCTGCTGCACGGCACCATCCTGACGGACATCGAAGAAACGGTCGACGGAATCAAGCGGCAGCACAACATCCTTGCCCAGCTTGGCATCGATCCGAAGGACGCCTACGGATACCACGTGTTGGAACCGCTGAAGACGCTGCGCAAGGACGACGTGCGCGAGGCCGCCCGCGCGCTTGGCTTCACGGCGGAGTTGGCGGAGCGGATTCCGTTTCCCGGCCCGGCGCTGGCCGCGCGCATTGTGGGCGAGGTCACCGCCGAGCGGCTCGCGACGATCCGGCTCGCCACCGCGATTGTGGAAGAAGAACTGGCCGGCTGCGGCGCGTTCCAGTACCTGGCCGTGTTGCTCAACGATCGTGCGACGGGCATCCGCGACGGCCGCCGCGAGTTCGGGCAGATCATCGTGGTCCGCTGCCTCAACAGCACCGACGCCCGGACGGCCACGTCCTTCGACTTGCCCTGGGAGAAGTTGCACCGTATTTGCGAGCGCGTCACGGCCATTCCCGGCGTGAACCGCTGCCTTTACGACATGACCCCGAAGCCGCCCGCGACAATTGAATACGTTTGACAGGAGCCTACCGTGCCACGACGAGATGATATTCACAAGGTCATGATTATCGGGTCCGGGCCAATTGTTATTGGCCAAGCGTGCGAGTTCGACTATTCGGGTACGCAGGCATGCAAGGCGCTGCGCAGCCTGGGCTATGAGGTGGTGCTGGTCAACTCGAACCCGGCCACCATCATGACCGATCCCGGCATGGCCGACCAGACCTACGTCGAACCGCTCACGCTCGACAGCCTGGCTGAGATCATCGCGAAGGAAAAGCCCGACGCCCTGCTGCCGAACCTGGGCGGACAGACGGGGCTGAACCTGGCCTCCGAACTGCACAAGGCGGGTGTCCTGGACGAACACGGCGTGAAGGTAATCGGCGTGCAGGTGGATGCCATCGAGCGCGGCGAGGACCGCCAGGCGTTCAAAGACACGATGGAAAGGCTGGGCATCGAGGTGCCCCGAAGCGAAATCGTTCACACGCTCGAAGAGGCCGAGGCCGCTGCCGAACGCATCGGCCTGCCCTTGGTCGTGCGGCCCGCCTATACGATGGGTGGCACCGGCGGCGGCCTGGTGTTCAACCTGGAAGAGTTCCGCACTGTCGTGCAGCGGGGACTGGCCGCAAGCCGGGTCACCCAGGTGCTGATCGAGGAATCGGTGCTCGGCTGGGAGGAACTCGAACTGGAGGTCGTGCGCGACGCGAAGAACCAGATCATCACGGTCTGCTTCATCGAGAACGTCGACGCGATGGGCGTCCACACGGGCGATTCGTACTGCACTGCGCCCATGCTCACCATCAGCTCGGAACTGCAGAAGCGGCTCCAGAAACACGCCTACGACATCGTCGAGGCGATCGAGGTAATCGGCGGCACCAACGTCCAGCTTGCCCACAATCCGAAGACCGGCCGCGTCGTGGTCATCGAAATCAATCCGCGCACCTCACGGTCTTCGGCGCTCGCGTCGAAGGCCACCGGTTTCCCCATTGCCTGGGTGTCGGCATTGTTGGCCGGCGGGCTGACGCTCGACGAGCTTCCCTACTGGCGCAAGGGCACGCTCGACAAGTACGAGCCCTGGGGCGACTACGTCGTGGTGAAGTTCGCCCGCTGGGCGTTCGAGAAATTCCCCGGCCTGACCGACAAGCTCGGTACACAAATGCTGGCCGTCGGCGAGGTGATGAGCATCGGCAAGAACTACAAGGAGGCGTTCCAGAAGGCCATCCGGTCGTTGGAAATCGGCCGTTACGGGCTGGGATTCGCCAAGAACTACAACGACTTGCCGCTGGAAGAGTTGATGCGGCGGCTGTCGGAAGCTACCAGCGAACGGCAGTTCCTCATGTATGAGGCGATCCGCAAAGGTGCCGACGTGGCGACGCTCCACGAGCGGACCTACATCAAGCACTGGTTCATCGAGCAAATGAAGGAACTGGTCGAGTTGGAGGAGGAACTGCTCAAACATCGCGGCGGCCTGCCACCCGACGATCTGCTCATCCAGGCCAAGAAAGACGGCTTCGCCGACCGGTATTTGGCCAAGCTGCTGGGTGTCAAGGAAGCCGCGATCCGCGAGCGGCGCAAAGCGATTGGCGTGGTGCATGGCTGGCATGCGGTGCCCGTCAGCGGCGTGGAAGACGCGGCCTATTACTACTCCACCTACAACGCGCCCGACATGGCCCCGGTCTCGGAAGGGCGGAAAATCATGGTCCTCGGCGGCGGGCCGAACCGGATCGGCCAGGGAATCGAGTTCGACTACTGCTGCGTCCACGCGGCGTTCGGCATCCGAGAAGCAGGCTTGGAGTCGATCATGGTCAACTGCAACCCGGAAACCGTCTCGACCGATTTCGACACCTCCCACAGACTCTACTTCGAGCCGCTTACCGTGGAAGATGTGCTGAGCATCTACGAGAAGGAGAAGCCGGAGGGCGTCGTGGTGCAGTTCGGCGGGCAAACACCGCTGAACATCGCCCGCGAACTGGCCGAGGCCGGCGTGCGCATCCTTGGTACGTCGCCCGACTCGATCGATCTGGCCGAGGATCGCGACCAATTCCAGAAGATGATGCGCGATTTGGGCATCCCGCAGCCGGACAACGGCATGGCCAGCACCGTCGAGGAGGCGCTCGGGGTTGCCCGCCAGATCGGTTATCCGCTGATGGTCCGCCCGTCGTTCGTGCTGGGCGGCCGGGCGATGGAGGTGGTCCACGACGAGGCGATGCTCCGCCGCTACTTGGCCGTCGCGGTCGAGGTATCGCCCGAAAGGCCGATACTTATTGACCGCTTCCTGGAAAATGCCATCGAGGTCGAGGCCGACGCGCTGGCCGACGGCGAAGACGCCTTCGTGCCCGCCGTGATGGAGCACATCGAGCTGGCCGGCATCCACTCGGGCGATTCCGCGTGCGTCATTCCGCCCATCAGCATTCCACCGAAGCACATCGACACCATCCACCAGTACAACCGGAAGATCGCCATTGAGTTCAAGGTGGTCGGGCTGATGAACATCCAATACGCCATCTGCAACGACACGGTGTACGTGCTGGAGGCGAACCCGCGGGCAAGCCGCACGGTGCCGCTGGTGTCGAAGGTATGCAACATTCCGATGGCGCGCATTGCCACGGAGATCATGCTGGGCAAGAAGCTTTCCGACCTGGGCCTGGGGCGGAAGGTCATTCCGCACTTTGGCGTGAAGGAGGCGGTGTTCCCCTTCAGCATGTACCACGAAGTCGACCCGCTGCTCGGGCCGGAGATGCGCAGCACGGGCGAGGTGCTGGGCATGGCCAATTCGTTCGGGCTGGCGTTCTACAAGGCGGAACAGGCCGCGCAATCGCGGCTGCCGTCCGAGGGGACCGTGCTCATCAGTGTGGCCGACCGGGACAAGCCGGCGGTCGTCGAGGTGGCTCGCCGTTTTGCCGAGTTGGGCTTTACCATCAAGGCCACCGAGGGCACCCGCCGCCACTTGGCCGAAGCTGGCATCGAGTCGGAGGGCATCGCCAAGCTGAGCGAAGGCCGGCCCAACATTGCCGATGCGATTGCCAACGGCGAAATCCACTTGGTCATCAACACTCCAAAGGGCAAGGAGAGCAAGCAGGACGACTCGTACATTCGCAAGACGGCCGTGCGGCGGAAGCTCCCGTACATTACCACATTGGCCGCCGCCCTGGCTGCCGCCAAGGGCATTGCCGCCTACCGCGCCGGCCGCGAGCAGGTCAGAAGCCTCCAGGAATACCACGGCGACATACGGTGAGCGTTCGCGCGGCGGAACCGTTCACAGGGGACTTTCCCCTTGCATGCAACGGAGCAGACGGCCCGCGCCGCTATCCCGTGAACGGTTACCCGCTGCTTTCGATCTCACCAATTGAGCCGGCGAAGAGGGTACTCACTCATCTTCGTCCCAGTCGTCGTCATCCCAGTCATCATCGTCGTCTAAATCGTCATCGTCGTCGTCCCAGTCGTCGTCATCCTCGTCCTCATCTTCATCTTCGTCCTCAACCTCTTCCCAAGGCTCTTCGTCGAGGTCGTCGTCCAGTTCGTCCTCTTCCTCTTCCTCTTCTTCCTCCTCCTCGGTTTCGTATTCATCGTCGTCGTCCTCCTCCTCGTCTTCGAAGTCATCATCTTCGAAGTCGTCTTCGTCTTCGTCCAGGCCGTTCCGCATTGGGACCTTCAGGAACTCGGCTTCCTGGAGCGGCTGCTCTTCACTGCGCCACGTCGATTTGTGCGGGGGTCGGGTAAGGGTCGTCACTTTGCTCTCCTCTGAAACGGTTTGTGGGGTGCTCGTTGCATTAGGACAATTATCTTCGGATATTGTGTCGCTGCAAGGCTCGGGCATTGCAGCGGGGATCGTAGCGGGCCGGGGCAGTTCGTCCAAGTGGCGGAGTCCGAAAACTCGCAAGAAACGTCGCGTGGTTCCATACAGTAAGGGTCGCCCCAGGTCATCGCTGCGGCCAGTTACTCGGACCAGGTCGCGCTCGATCAACTGGCGGAGAATCTCACCGCATTGGACTCCTCGGACCGCTTCCACCTCGGCTCGCAGTACAGGCTGCCGGTAGGCCACAACGGCCAGTGTTTCCATGGCCGGAGCCGACAGCCGGACATCGACCGCCGCACTGTCCAGCCGCCGCAACCAGGGCGCGAACTGGGGCCGAGTGAGCAACTGGAAGCCTCCGGCCACCTCCTCGGCCCGAAACGCACAACCCTGGCTATCGTATCGGCTGTTCAGCGCGCGAACTAGTGTACGCGCTTTCGTTCCATCCGCCAAGTCGGCCAAATGGGCAAGTTTGCGGCTGCTAAGGGGTTCTCGGGCCAAGAGGAGCAGGGCTTCCAACCGGGCCATGGCCGGGTCGCGGTCCGCCATGGCATCAGTGGGGCTGCTTCCATCTGGCAGCCGGTTTAACGCCCCACTGAAGTAGATTCGCCTTGCAGGGCTCGGCTGCCAACAACCCGGCAGCCTGTGGCGTAAGGCCACACTGCCCAACCGTCTGCCCATACTGCCTTTGCCGCGAGTTCGCATGCATCCCAACCTAAACGGAAGGGGTGGTTCGTGGCAAGGTGGACTGGTCAATTCCCGTAACGCGCCGCACGCCACGACTCCACCTGCCGGAGCACGTTCGCCATCGCCGCCAGGGGATCGACACTGGTGGCCTCGAACCGATAAGTGTAGTCCGGATTGCCAGCGATGGCGATTTTGCAGTAGAAGCGGAACTGTTCTTGGCCGTCCCCCCAGGACTCCAGCAGCACATAGGTTGCCCCGAGTTCCTTCAGCCGGTGGCATATCGAGTGGAACTGGCTCGGCGACTCCGATTCAGACGGCCCATGCGAGGTACGCACCGGCGATATATCGTCACCCAAAAGAGGGTACTCTTTCGATGGGTGTCGCTCCGACCGCGAATCCATCGACAACTCGTAGGTGGCTGGAAGGACGCGGCAACCTTCTGAATCGCATACAGCCAAGCCTGCGGCTACAGATTCGGCGGGCTGTTCCGAAGGCCAAGATGCGGCAAGTGGCTGCGGTGCCTCTGACACCGGCGGACCGTTCCCTGCCGGCGGTTCAAAGAGGGGAGCCTCTTCCGTGCCTGCCGAAAGAGCCGGCACCTCGGGTGTCCACCAAGTGCCGACAGCTCGGTCGATCACCTCGGGCAAAGCATTGCCAAAGATAGCGACCAAGGGAATGGCTACAAGGCATCCGAGCATCACGAAGGCTCGAACCACAACTGCTGCGGAAGATTGCTCGGCCAACGGCGACTCCTTTCGCCGGCAAGGGGAGACAACAGAATTAGCCACGGATCAAGCCCGCAGGCCGAACCGACTGCGGCATCATACGCAGCCTTCCGAGGCAGAGCAACCGCAATTGCGGGAAATTGAGCTAGTTCTGGTTTTGGAAAAATGCGCATGTCTGAAGATGCTCTATATTACCAAGATTGGACCTATCCCAT